>DAHWJO010000166.1:0-7225 GCA_027344105.1 Sulfobacillus sp. | reverse complement strand
ACTGGATGAGGCGGACGGCCAGCCCAATGGCGTCCAAAGCGGAAGCGCAGGCCGTGCTGAGGGTGAGTTGGGGACCATGCAAGCCGTAGAGCATAGCGATTTGCGCACTGGCCATGTTGGGGATGACGGTGGCCATGAGACGCGCGGGCACGGCACTCGCCGTTTTCCCTTCCTGGCCCGCCTGCAGCAATTCTGGCACCCCCCCCATCGAGGTCCCGACAATGACTGCGGTGCGCAGGGCCGGGAGAGACGAGAGCCCCGCTTGCGCTAACGCTTGCTGCACGGCGGCCAGGGCATATTGTGCGAAGCGTGCGGAAGTCTTGACAGTCTTGGCGGGGAGGGCCCAATCGGCCGCCCGGAACTGTGGCGGTACGGGCGAGTACCACAAAGGCCGCGCGCGGCTGCCTGTTTCTGCAGCGGGCCACGGAGCCATAGTCACCACTCGGGTGCCTCGGAGCAAATTCTGCCAAAAATCCTCGGGGTTGAGGCCAATCGCGGAAATAACCCCCATTCCTGTGATGACGGGATTGTTCATCCATTTGCGCGGGAAACCCCGGCGTTCAGGCCGGGGAGGGATAGCGCGGCAGACGCCGGCTGTCCCGTTCCCGCTCCTCCTTTCGTTTGTCAAGCAATTATTATCCACGCATACCCATAGCCATCGGCCCGTTGAATGAGGGCACAGAAGCGATGGGAAATCCCTTGAACGAGTGCTGAGATTGTTTTGATGTTGAAGCGGCCGCTGGCCCACATCGCGACATGGCCCTGGTAATTCCCGACGTTCTTGCCGGTCATGACGGTGGTTTTTACCATGTCTCCCGTCTGAAAGTCGAAAACCCTTACTACGGGTGAGAGTGCCCGCGGAAATTCCTGCTTTGTGCGGCTATTGGTACCGACGTCCACGTCCACATCGGCTTCGTGGCTGGGAGACGGTGGAACGATGGCGAATGGGTGCTATTCACTGCCGCCGCTGCAACTACTGTGCGAACACAATTAGGATTGTACGCTAGAAACTCCACGACGGTTTGCGTGCCCTTGCATTGATTGCGGGTGTGGCAGACCAAGGGGAGATTGCTGACTCCTCGAGCTCGGGGATGCCTATGCGCGGTCTCCGGCGGTACGTGGTGTGCCTCGTAACGGCGGAGTCCGGCTTTCCGGCCTCGTCCGATTATGGAAGCGGGCGGGGCGATACCGCAAGTGCCCGCTCGAAGCGGCGATGCCCTCGTCGTTGCGTTAAGGCTCCGCGAATCATCTGCCCCCGGTGCTTGAGCTCTAGGAACATGAACACCGTCACCGCACGCGAGACTTCGTTTGTCTCGCCATCTGTAAATTCGGTTTCTCGCCCCAACTCCATCCCGGTCATTTGGCTACCGGGGTCCAATTTTAGCCGCCAAGGCTGCAAGCCAGACTCTCCCACACGCCGGTTCCCTAGTCGAACCGTGCACGGCCCCGTTTCAGTAGTAGTCGCGTGCGTTTTTCTGACCACGGGATGAGAGGTGTCTTATGTGCGTCCAAGACCAATACGGCCACCGTTGCCTTTGTCCTTTCCCCCTAGGGGCCTTGTGACGTGGGCGCCTGGTCCAGTTCCCCTCGGGAAGGTCTGCAACCGGCTCTCCTCTGGTGGGAACGGCGGGAACCTTCGGCGCTTTCCCTTTCGCCCACATCATTTCCGCCTTGCAAAAGCGGCGGGCTGAATAAAACATTCGCCGGTGTGTTTGACCGGCCTGCGGCAAACAGAGTGGATGGGATACCGCTGTCCCTGGACCACCCAGCCTGTGTTCACAAGCTCCGCCCTTCAGGGCGGGAAACGTGACGACAAGAGTTGTGGTCCCGGCAGTCCAGCTATTCCCCTAAAAAGCCCTGGGCTGCTGTTCCCTGCCGACCCGGACAGTTTCTCTCGTGGCTCCAATACTTTTCGCCGCAACCGAAAGAAGGAGCAGGTCAGGCTGTGGTATCTCGAATGCCACCGCCCTTACCTTGTTCTTTATGATACCATTGGCGCGGGGTTGAGCGTCCTTCGCTAAAACCCTGTCATGGGTTGGCCACCGCCCTTCTTCCATCGAAATTCCGGATCGCGAGCCCCGTTGCGGTGTCTGCTGGCAGCACTTTTGCCACGGGACGATGTCAGCTATCAGCCGACCGGATTGCCTCGGCCAACTGCTCTGTAGGATAGCCGCTGGCCACTCCCCAGTAATAGCAGGCGACAGCAAACGTTGCTGTCGCCGCCAAGTCTCAAGGAAAGTGAATCAGTCCCTGGTGATGCTGGTACGGCGAGCCAAATCGGTGTGAACCAAAGTAGGATAGTGTCAGCAGTCCAGCTAAATAGACCACCAGCCACACGCTGGCGTTCACGGATGTCCATGAAGGACGCTTGATCTGCTTGGGCATGCACCAACTGAAAAACGCGTAGAGGGCCAAGCCGGCGAGCATGAGCAACCATAATTTTCCAGCCGACAGCCCATCCCGTCCAGTAGATAATCCAAGTTCCGATGATGAAGGTTACAGGACCAGTGGCTTTCAGAGCGGGCACCCGGTAAAAGCGGTGTCCGGCCGGCGCTGTGCGGCGGAAGACAGCCGCTGACACCGGACCCATAATATACGTCAGCACCGTGACGGAAGAAATGACGGCCACCAGTTGGTTCCACGCCGGGAACGGCGCGAGAAACAGCAGTCCCAGAATAAGGGCCGTGACCAGGGCCCCGACAGGGATGCTCGTCTTCGGGTCGACTCGGGCCAGCACCTTGGACATATCGCCATTCTCCGCCAGCGCATAGAGGACTCGGGTGGCGGACGCCAGGTAGACATTGTCGGTGCCGCTCGGAGAGATAATGGCGTCTACATACAGCAAGTCGGCTACCCACCCCAAATTGAGCCCGACGGCCAATTGGGCGAACGGCGCATCAAAGGCGACATGCGCCCAACCACCGTGCAGAGCAGCAGGCGGGACAGCCGCAATGAAGACCACCTGCAAGGCGGCGTAAAGCAAAATTCCAATGCCGATGGAGATCATTATGGCCCGAGGCACATCGCGGTGCGGGTTCTTGGCCTCGCCGGCTAAATCCACTGCCTGGCGGAATCCTAAAAAAGCAAAAATAATTCCGGAAGTGACGATGGCCTGCAAGACACCAGCGGTCTCATAAGGAGCGAAGTGCCCTGCGGTGATATTGTGCCAGTGGAGGCTGACAGTGAGAAACACGGCGATGATCAGCACGGGCATGATGAATTTGACAAGTGTCAGCGGCGTGTTGATGCGCGCGAACGATCGCACCCCAAAGTAGTTAATGACAAAAAATGCCCCCATCAGTCCGGCTGCATGCCCGCAAGTTCGGCATAGACCAGACCGATCAAGATTACCGCGAATCCGCCTAATAGCCAGGACCAAATGGAAACAGGACCCGCCGCATTCGCGGCATAAAGGGCGCCGAACAGCCAACCGGACCCGATAATGCCGCCTAGCGAGGCCATAATCAAGTCGAGCAGACTGAGTTCGTGTTTCAATGCAGCATTCACTGCGCAACCACCATCCAATGTCTTTAACGTCGCTGGGACCAGGTGACTCCACGCACAGGAGGCCCCAGCCTGTCCTCTTCTGTTTTTCGCCTCAAGCTGAACGCGAGATCCTGTGGGAGGCAAACCGCCGTGGGTCCATGGAAATGCCATGCCAATTCACCAGCCCATTCCACCAAGGCGTTAGCAAGGCGGCCGTTCCACGGCTGTTGGCAGGTGAGCTTGTACTGCTTTCCCCGGGATTCGCTATGAGCCGGTGCGTTCCCAGTGCGCTATGCGGGCCGCCGCAAACAAGCGCTTTCCGTAAGCGCTCTGATCGAAGGCGTCGCTATCCCATTGGCCGCCAATCCACTCGGCCATTTCTTCGTGTTCCGGATGGAGGGGATCGGTCATGGCCTCTAGAAATTGCGCATAACCAGGGGGGCCGCCAATATCCTCCGGGGGACAGGCGCCCTGTCCAGCTAGCAACTGGGGCACGGTTTCATTGGCCTGCCGGGGCCGGACTTCCTCAACATGGACCGTGTGGAGCCAGTCGTCCCCGAAGTCATATAAATAGGTGAAGTGTCCGCCCGGGTCGGCTGCATCTTTGAGTCGGGAGCTTTTGGCATTGCGTACGGAAAACTCGGGGTCGGGGTCCCCGTACGACACTCCGCCGATTTCCAGCACATATAAGTGTCCGCCTCCCCAGCCCATGACGGCTTGGAGAGCGCGGTGCAATTGATAGAGAGACACGGCCCCAGGAATGGTGAATACCCGCCATACTGGGGGGCGCACACCCGCCAAATCGACGCGGAGGCGGTAAATCATATCGTTCCCATCATCCTTGCGGGCCGATTGCGATCCCGCATTTGTTTTAGCCATAGGGGGTCCTTTCCTGACGGTTGCAGCCATCAGGCGCAGCCGGTGTTTACCCCTATCATAGCAAAAGACCGTGTTCATTACGAACCGCCATACATCCCCTCCCAGATGGGGGCGCACGTCGGCTTGGTGGGAGGCAATGCCGCATGCGGCCCGGAGCCATTGGCGCACCGCGGCCCCGGGCTTGGTGGACATCATTGACGCCAGCGCCTTTTTCAGTACACAATGACGGTAATTCTCCATGTCGAAATGAGGAGATGCCTATGGCTCAGCCCCCACATTCCCCGTCAGAGGCACTCGAAGGCACCATTGAGCGCGTGACATTTCATAGCGCCGAGACGGGATTCTGTGTTTTGCAGGTGAAAGTGCCAGGCTTAGCCGATCTTGTGCCCGTCGTCGGCCAGGCTTCGGCGGTCACTCCTGGCGAGTCTTTCACCGCCCAGGGCCACTGGACTGTGGACCGCGAATATGGCCGCCAATTTCGGGCGCACACGCTGCGCATCATCCCGCCGCAAACCGCCCTGGGCATCGAAAAGTATCTGGCGTCGGGGATGGTCAAGGGGATTGGCCCCGTCTATGCGGCGCGTCTTGTCGCCGCTTTTGGCACTGGTGTATTTGCGGTGATTGAGCAGGATCCGGAAAGGCTGCGGACTATTGCCGGCATTGGTCCGCAGCGAGCCCAGCGCATTACCCAGGCGTGGACGGACCAAAAGGTTATTCGCCAGATTATGGTCTTCCTGCATGGCCACGGAGTATCGACCTCGCAGGCGGTCAGGATTTTCAAAACCTATGGCGACGGGGCGATCGAACAGGTCAAGGAGAATCCCTACCGGCTGGCCCGCGATATCCGCGGCATTGGCTTTATCAGCGCAGACCGCATTGCCGAACATCTCGGCATTGGCAAAACGGCTCCGATGCGGGTGCAGGCCGGGGTCAGCTTTGCCCTGTCCGAAGCCGCAGGGGACGGCCACTGCGGGTTGCCGGTGGAGGAGTTGACGACCTTGACGGCGGAACTGCTCACGGTGCCCCCGGCCCTGGTCGAGGAGGCGGTCGCCCAGGAAGCCGCCAGCGGCAAGGTGGTGCTTGAGGCCACCGAGGGCCGGGACTGTGTTTTTCTGTCGTCTCTCGCCTACGCCGAGCGGGCAATAGCCCAGAGGCTTCACGCCTTGGCTGAGGGCTCGCCGCCGTGGGTGGCTATTGACTCTGCCAAAGCTATTCCCTGGGCAGAACAGCGCTTGCGGCTTACCCTGGCGCCCAGTCAGCAGGAGGCGGTGCGTCAAGCGCTCGCCTCCAAGGTCCTGGTGATTACGGGCGGCCCCGGCGTAGGCAAGACCACCCTGGTCAACACCATTCTCACTATTTTGAGTGTGAAAGGGGTGCGGCCACTCTTGTGCGCCCCAACCGGGCGGGCGGCCAAACGCCTGACCGAAACCACAGGTCTGCCGGCGCAGACCATCCACCGCCTTTTGCAGTTCAATCCCCACCAGGGAGGATTTACCCGGGACGAACAGCATCCGGTGGAGGGCGATCTCATTATTGTTGATGAATGCTCCATGATTGATGTGCCCCTCATGCACCACCTGCTGAAAGCCATCCCTCCGGATGCCGCTATCATTCTGGTGGGTGATGTCGACCAAATTCCCTCAGTGGGGCCCGGCCAGGTTTTCCGCGACATTCTGACCTCGCAGGCAGTGCCCGTGGTCCGACTCCGTGAGGTTTTCCGCCAAGCGGCCACGAGCCGCATCGTGGTCAATGCCCACCGCATCAATCAGGGCCTGCTGCCAGAGTGGACGGTGCCGTCCGGCACGCTGCAGGATTTCTATTTTGTGCCTGCCGAAGACCCCGCTGCGGCCGCCGGCAAAATTGTGCGGCTCGTCGCGGAGCGCATCCCCCAGCAGTTTCACCTCGATGCGGTTCGGGATGTGCAGGTGCTCTGCCCCATGAACCGGGGAGAGACGGGGGCCAGAAATCTCAATGGCCTCCTGCAGGAGCGCCTCAACCCGCCAGACGACCAGAGCCTGACGCGGTTTGGCTGGCGCTACAGCGCCGGTGACAAGGTCATGCAATTGGTCAATGACTATGACCGGGAGGTCTTTAATGGAGATATTGGCTGGATTACAGCAATCCGGCCGGAAGATCAGACCCTTGTGATTACAGTCGACCAGCGCGACGTGGTCTATGGGTTTGAAGACCTCGATGAGGTCATGCCAGCCTATGCGACCACTATCCACAAAGCGCAGGGATCGGAGTATCCGGCCGTGGTGATTCCGGTGACCACGCAGCATTACCTGATGCTCCGGCGCAATCTCCTCTACACGGCGGTCACCCGGGGCAAGCAGCTCGTGGTGCTGGTAGGGCAGCCCAAGGCCCTGGCCATGGCGGTCCACGCCAAGCCTTCGGACCACCGCTGGTCGAAATTGCGCGACTGGCTAGAGCAAGAGCTTTGAAATCAGGGCCTAAGGAGGCTGGCGGGGGCCCGGCAAGGGCGGTTTATGGTTGACATATAACAAATTGATTATATTCTGATAGAGAATCGTACCCAATCAGCGGGAGTCAGTCCGCACAGAAAAGAGGATGGGAATTGTGGCAGGCAAAGTCGCGATTGTGATTGTTTCCGGATGGGATGAGCAGGCTAAGGTGATGGCGGGGATGCACGTCGCCAAGCGTATTGATGAGGCGAAAGAGGCCAACGGGATTGAGGCGGTGGAAGTTTTTCTGTTCACCGGCGGGGTCAAGCTGCTTGAAAATGCCGATCCCGAAGTGGTGGCCATGCTGGTGGAACTGCGTGAACAGGGAATTTTGATGGGCGCTTGCTCCAATCAGGCGGAAGCCTGGCATGTCGAAACGACGGCGCGCGATTTTG
>DAHWJO010000165.1:0-7288 GCA_027344105.1 Sulfobacillus sp. | reverse complement strand
GGCGTCGCCAAACAGCGTTTCTCCCGTTAAACGCAGCCCCTCCTCTGCCGTGTAGTGAATAAAATCCGCCGAACGCTGAATTTCATCAAGAGAATCCCGGCGATTTTTGGCAATTTCCAACATCAGCAAATTTGCAAGCTGCGGGGCATTTTCCTGCAGCTTGTCTGCCCATTGATGCAGCAATCTAGCCCGGTCTACCAGCAGGGTGCGTTTCCATGTCTGGTACCCCTGTTCCAGTTTTTCAATCGCCTCATCGACTTCGTGCGTCGTGTACGCATGCGCTTTGCCAATCACCTGACCGCTTACGGGACCGTAGATCGCCACTTCGGCGCCATCTTGACAGGAAGTCCACCCAGTAGGGCCTAACTTTGCGCAATCGTTTGGACCGCTCGGGATGAAAACGGATGTTTCTGACATCATGTCGCCTCCAGAATCTTTTCTTGTTTAGGCTGCTGCTGACCTTGGCGCTTGCAAGCCGAACTGACTGTCACACGGTGATACTGGGGCAATCACTAGAGGAAGCGCAGCAACCTTTCCGGTCAATCAATTCATGCTACCATAAATGACAGGCGGAATTAAAAGATCTTCGGGGTCCCCTAGCGGCTGAAGAAGCAAAGCACTGTGTTCCTGTCAGTCTGTGGCTGTCACACAACTGTGACAGTGATGGCATCTCATAGTCACATCACTGCACTATACTGGGGCTTAGAAACGAGGAAGGATGTGCAGATGATGATGCCTTGGCAGTTTGTGAATCATGGATTAGGGTTTGGCATGATGGGATTATTTGGGATGATATTCTTCGCGTTTTTCGCGGTGGTGGGAGTTTCTCTTCTGCGCCGCCTGTGGAGGACCAGCGGGCCCAATGTGCTCTCGAGCAGCGAGCCTTTGAACATTTTAAAGATTCGGTTGGCCCGGGGGGAAATCACACCGGATGAATACGAGGAGCTGCGGGCCCATCTTCAGTAAGCTCGGGATGCGGCCGGCTGGAGAAAGGCAGGTTTTGGAGATCCATGCCGCTATTGCAAATTATCGATGACGATCCAGGCATTGCAGAGCTCATCGCCGCTTATGCGGATGCCTGGCACTGGCAGTCTACGACCTCAGCGTCACTCGCCCAGGCTCTCCAACAGGCCGAGCAGGCTCCGCCCGACGTGATCGTGCTGGACTGGCAGCTGCCCGATAGCACGGGACTGCGTTCGCTAGAGAAATTGCGCCACCTCACGGCCGTGCCCATCTTGGTTCTGACAGTGAATGACAAGGAGGCGGATATCATCCGGGCCTTGCAGCAAGGTGCGGATGATTATGTTGTGAAGCCTTTTAGTCCGGGTCAGGTGATGGCCCGTCTCAATGCTTTGATGCGCCGCAGCCGCACGGAAGCGGCGGCTGCCGAAAGCGCGTCCTGGACCTTTATGGATCTGGAAATTGATATGGAGCGCCACCAGGTCAGGCAAGGCGGAGTCTTGCTGGATTTGACGCCTCTCGAATATGACTTGATGTCAGCTATGGCGCGCGCGCCCGGCCGGGCCTGGACCCGTGAAGAGCTGCTGCGTCGCATTTGGGGAGATGTGGGGGAAGCGTTTGACCGGGCGGTTGATGCAGAAGTAGCGCGCTTGCGGAGGAAATTGCATGATTCCCCTGATGATCCCCGGTATATTGAGACAGTGAGGGGGGTAGGGTACCGGTGGAGGGAAGAAAGCGCTCGGAACGCATCGCTCTAGGCACGTGGCTGGTTTTGATTACGGGTTCCGCCCTCACCGCGTTGGGCGGATTCGGCGGCGGGGTCCTATGGATAGATGCGAGCCACTTGCACGGTTCCACAGCTTTTTCTGCTTTGGCTTTGAGTCTGCTGCTCAGTTGGACCGTCACCGCATGGCTGGGCTACTACGCTGCTAAACTGCTGACGCATTCTGTGGGAAAAGACCTTCAGGACATTATTGCCTGGGTGGACGCCATACAACTCGGCCAGCGGCAATTTCTTGCTGTGACGGACAGCGCCGAGTGGGGTGCGCTGGCATATTCCCTGAATGAGATGGCTAGCCGGCTCAAAGAAGCCAGCGAAGAGCGAGAGGCCTTTCTCGCCGGCGTCGCGCATGAAATCAAGACACCCCTGACGGTATTGCAGGGAAACTTGGAGGGCCTGGCTAGCGGCGTGCTGGACCCCACCCCCATGCGGTGGGCGACCTTGGAGCAAGAAGTGCAGCGGCTCATCCGCCTGATTGACCAACTGCTCCTCATCGAGCGGGTGAACCGCCACTTGGTTCCGCTTCATAAAAGTTTGTACCGCCTCGAGGATCAATTGGCGTCCCTGACTTTACGATTTGAACCGCTGACAATTGCCCGGCACATCCGGTTGACGTGGGATAGTCCGGATGTTTCCGTATGCTGGGACCGCGACCGAATCGATCAAATTTTGACCAATCTGTTGCAGAATGCTCTCAGGCAGGTTCCTGAAGGCGGCCGTATTGCCGTATCGGTGCTCGCAGAGCCGGACGCCGTGGCTTTGTGTGTCGAGGACGACGGGCCAGGGCTGCCTCCCCGTGCGCTCGGTCAGGTGGCCGACCCATTTATCAAGGATCCGCGGTCTCCAGGGCTTGGTCTGGGCTTGGCTGTGGTGTCGGCATTCACGAAGGCTCATGGCGGGGGCATGCAAATGGGCCGAAGCGCGATGGGAGGCGCAAAGGTCTGTGTCAACCTCCCCCACTCAATATCCCCGACTTCCGACTCCGATTAGAATTTGGCGGCATCATTGACTTCAGCTATCGCCGTGATGCGGCTCAACAACCTTCCCAATCCGTCCGCACCTGCCGCCAGCCAGCAATCATGGTCACCAGGCTGAGATACACGGCGCAGATTTCCCCGAAATGTCCCGGAGCCGCCAGAATTTGTCCCGTGGTGATATTTTCTGTCTAAAACCACCGCATTTGAATGCCTTTCACGGGAGGGTCTAAGGGAAGGGTGTCGACCTTTGCCAGAACGTCCGCCCACTCTTCGACAAGAGTGGCAGGATATCGGCCCGGCGGATCCGGCTCCGCTGCGTCCGGGGGAGGGGCGCTTACCCACTGCTGCCATGCCTCTCCCCATGGGGACCGGATGTCGGCAAAAGAGAGTGTGCACGCCCTCAGAGCGCGGTCCATGGCAATCGTAGGAAGAAGGCCGGTTAGCGCACCCGTATCTGGCAGTGGCGGGTGCATGCGCCAGACACCGTACGCCCATAATGCCAGACCCGGATGAATGGGATGGTGCAGCAACTCTATAAACATGCTCTGCCAGTGGGTGGGCGGACGCTTGCCAATGGATACAGCCAGGCTGTAGGGATCCCACCGAGGCCCGCCGCACTCCGTCCACCACGCTTGGCAGGAAGGCCATTCCCAAGCGTCGAGGCACTCGGTGAGCTGGCGGTGGGCGCGGACTGCCTGGCGCACAAGATTCCACGTGGAATTGTGGCGCCATTGCCGGGGGTCGCCGGGACGGGCGGCTGCAGGCTCCAGCCACTGCGCCAGGCTCATGGCATGCCCTGAACTCTTGGCGCCGAACGTCCGGTCCGCCAGCCACTCTAGGTAGCGTAAATCCAGTGCGGGAGAAGTCATTCTTCCACCTCTTGAATCGAGATGCTTACAGTGTAAGGCGTTTTGGTGAAATGGGAAACCAGCGCAAGAAAGAATATTCAGAAGGGATGCTGTTATCTGCCGTAGTGGATGGTCTAGGCGCTGTACATGACCGGCCAGCTCAGCGTTTTATTTGTCGGCTGCAGTCGGCTGCGTTCGATGGAGGCACAGATAGGCTGACAGGAATAGGGTGAATTGCACAACTCTGCTCCCCAACCACAACAGGAATTTTGTCTGAGATTGTCGAATGCTAGGATTGCGCAGTAAAAAATCTTCATGTGGTGGATTTGACCACACCGAATAGGAGGGCGTGCATATGCATCGCCGATGGGCTTTTATATCTGCTGCCGGCTTAGTCGGAGCCACTGTGCTGGCAGGTTGCGGGACGTCTAGCGCCGCATCCGCAACTCCCAGCGCGCCAAGAGGGGGTTCGGTGGTCGTAGCCGAGGGACCGCAGTCCCCTCCCAACTGGTTCTTTCCCGTATTTAGCTCCGCGGCCTATATCGAGATCAATGCACAGATTCAATTTCTCATGTACCGGCCTCTAATCTACCTGAACAAGGAAAATGAGGTGGATTACGCGAAGTCGCTGGTCCGTCGCGTCAGTGTCAATGCGGCAGACGATGTGTACACACTGACGCTCAGCCATAAGTACCAGTGGTCCAATGGGAATCCCGTGACAGCGCAAGATATTGTTTTTACGTGGGATTTGGCGGATGCGGCAAGTCAGCCCAATTCGCCTTGGCCCTATGGGCCGGCAGGAAGCGGGGGTGTGCCTAAAGACTGGAAAAGCGTGACCGCCCAGGGGCCGGATACGGTTGTCATTACATTGACCAAGCCCGTGAATCCGCAGTGGTTTATTCATAACGGGCTCGGACAGCTGACTCCCGTGCCAAAGTCGGTGTGGGACAAATATCCGCACAGCATGACCAAGGAACTCAAATTTATTGAGTCTGTCTCCAACGATCCGACGAATGCCCACTATGATGTCGTGGACGGTCCCTTCAAGTTCGAGAAGTGGGCGCCCAACCAGTACTGGGAACTGGTCCCCAATGCGAAGTTTGGGGGTCACAAAGCCACGATTTCGCAGTTGATCTTCCAATACGAGACCTCCTCCCCCGATGAATTTGCGGGGCTGAAGGACGGTCAAGTTGATGTGGGCTACTTGCCTCCTTCATTATGGGCGACTCGCCATGAGTTGGCTAACGACACGTTGAGCCAGGCCTATCTATTTGGGTTCAACTACATGATCCTCAACTTCAACAAGAGCGCTCCGGGAGGCATGGGCCCGGAATTCTCTAAACTGTATGTGCGCCAGGCGTTGCAAATGGGGATTAACCAGAAAGGCATGATCAGTACGATGTTTCACGGAGCCGGAGTGCCGGAGGACGGCCCGATTCCCCCCACGCCCCAGACAGCTCTTTATGATACCGCTCTGAATAATGACCCGTACCCTTTCAATCCCACGGCGGGAAAACGGCTCCTTGAAAAGCATGGGTGGACCGAAACCAATGGCGTCATGACGAAGGGAGGGCAAAAACTAGCCTTTACCCTGACCTACGCTTCGGGAAGTACCACGATTTCCCATATCGCCCAATTGATGCAGAGCGATTGGGCCCAAGAAGGCATTGATGCGTCTTTGCAGCAAATGCCCGTCAACCAGCTGTTCGGTGAGGATACCCAGAGTTCACCCACTAAGTGGAACATGGGCTACTGGGGAGCCGGATGGACCTATCAGCTCGATTACTACCCGACCGGCGGCAACCTCTTTGCGACAGGGGCGGGAGAAAACTCTGGAGGCTATTCCAACAACACGTTGGACCAACTGATCCAGGCCACCTATGCGCCTGGCAGCGCATCGCAGATCAAGCAGCGCATGGATGCCTATCAAGTATTCATGGCACAGCACCTCCCGGTCCTATGGATGCCTTGGTTTCCCCAAGGATACGCCCGCATCACAGGATTTTCGGTGCATGCCAACAATGTGCATGGCACAGTCAAGACGTTCAATCCTGTTACGGATTTTCTTTATGCCAATTACTGGACTGTTTCCCATTAGACGATCTAAAGCAGAACCCCAGAGTATTCAACACTCTGGGGTTCTGCTACGATCTGCGATAAGGCCCATAATGCGCTGGTCGGCGCCGGAGGCAGTTGGAGTTGCAAGATGCGCGCGGGCATTCACGCCGCTGAACGTGACCCCTGGGATTTACGGTCTACCGCATCCCCCCGAAATTTTGGTAGGATGAGCAGAGAAGCACCGGACGGCCAGCCGTCCGCACGTGCATGGAGGAGGAAGTGCTTTGGAAGATGTATTAGCGGTAGTAGGCCCCGGGGGCGCTCGTTGGCGGGAGCGCCTCCAGCAGAGCCGACCCGGATTGACGGTGCTGTTTTTTGAGGAAGCCCCGCCGTTAGAGCAACCTATTGACTCGCGCATCACCATCTTGGCCGCCAGCGGCGGACACAGCACTGCCCAGCTGTGTGCAAGACTCCCCCACCTGCGGTGGCTGCAGACTTTTTCTGCCGGCATTGATGCCGTCGTTCACGATGTTCCGAACCGGGTGCTGATCACGACGGTAAAGGGGCTGAGCCAGGAAGCCGTGGCCGAGCATGCCATGGCTTTGCTGTTGCACCTGACGCGGATCGCTCCGAACCTGCCGACAACACCCCGGGACCAGCAAGTGCCCTTGGACACGCTCGCCGGCAAGACGCACCTTATTGTCGGCTATGGTCATATCGGGCGCCAAATTGGCCTATTCAGTGAAGCTTTCGGCATGAAGGTGCGTGCGGTGCGCTACCACCCGGCCTCTGGAGAATGGGGTCTTGATGCTATCGATGACCTTTTGGGATCGGCGGATGTTGTGACGTTAGCCTGTCCGCTGACCGAGCAAACCCGCCACCTCATCAACCGGAAAAGACTGCAGCGCATGAGATCCAAATGTTTGCTGATCAATATTGCCCGGGCAGAAGTGGTCAATCAGGATGATTTATGCGAAGCCCTTCGCCTGGGCGAGATCGGAGGGGCTGGCCTGGACGTGACCGTGCCGGAACCGCTTCCCGCAGGTCATCCTCTGCTCCAGATGCGCAATGTGGTGGTGACTCCCCACGTAGCCGGCAACGTGCCGGATTATTTGGACCGGGCTATGGCGATTCTCGTGGAGAATCTGCAGCGCGACTATGCCGCTCAGCCCCTGATCAACGTGGTGGCGCGCGCGGACGGTTATTAAGGCCCAGTTTTAGTGAATGGCAGTCCCCACGGCCAAAGCCCCACCGTGACCAGCCTCAGTTGCGGGCCGAAAGGGAGCGCGGCTATGTTTAGAAGGTCACGACACTTGCGGGTGCCCTCCACTCCGCAGTCCTGTCAGCTAAAGCAGACGCCAGGCGAGCACAAGCGTTCCAAACCTTGGTGAAGAGAGATTGCGCAAGAAACGGCACGAGGCCGGTAAGGGCAAGGGAGATCCCTCAAGGGTTTTGGTTTGGACCAACACCAGCACCCCCTCATGCCGTACACTGAAAAGCAGGAACGGCTTCACGCCGCACCGCGGTTATGTGAAAAAAGATTGGACCCTGGCGGACCGCGAATGTACCTGCCCGACCTGTGGGACCTGGCAAGGCCGCATCCGCACGGCTGGCAACCGCAGGCCACAATGCCACCGGCCCCCCGCCGGACAGGAGGTGGCGTT
>DAHWJO010000164.1:0-7387 GCA_027344105.1 Sulfobacillus sp. | reverse complement strand
AAAACGCCGATTTTATGCCGTTTTTTAGTATGGCGGGTGTTGCGTGCTGCGAAACATCACCATCATATTACTGTGAAAATTTTCAAGGTTCAGTACTTGACAGCAATAAGTCAGTATTTAAATAATAACTAACGAATCGAAATGATTCGATCGGCAGTAGCACTGCTGATAATTGTACATAAGGGGGAAAAACCATGCGTGTTGCAGATTCTGTCTCGGGACAGCGAAAACCCAAGAAATTTCTCTGGCCGGGTTTGGGAGCGGCCGTCGGCCTGTCGGGCATATTGGTCTGGTCGCCTCTTTCGGCCGCGGCGAGCGCTCCCGTGCCGGTGAAAGCCAAAGTCTCCACCCCGCCATCCGAGGCCCTGGCTCCTGCGCCGCCCCTGGACATGCTCTATGCGGGGAAGGCGCTCAATGCTCAGCAGCGGCAGTCTTTAAAGAGTATGGCGGCCCGCACCTGGAAGTTTTTTTCAGTGGATGTCAGCCCCGAAACCGATTTGCCTATGGACAATGTAGGATTCGGTGGCGCCCCTGCCCAAGGCCAGTACACGTCGCCCACTGATATCGCGATGTATCTCTGGAGCATTACCGCAGCCGCCCAGATGCATATTATTTCGCCGCACGCGGGATACGTGCTGGCAAGCCGGGAGCTCGGGGCGATCCAGAATCTCGAAAAATGGCACGGGTTTCTCTTAAGCTGGTATAGCACAACAAGCGGCCAGGCAATAAATGGCCCGGGTGAGGGACCCATCTCATCGAAAAAAGGGCAGTTCATCTCGACGGTGGACAACGGCTGGTATGCATCATCGCTGGCTGTCGTCCGCAACGCCTTTCCCGGTCTCGGGCCGCAGGCCACCGCGCTGCTGAATGCCATGAACTTCGGGAAATTCTATGATAGCGGCAACCAGGCCACGAACATCACTGCGGGCCAAATGTACGGCGGGTACTATGCGGGCGTGGGACCGGCGTCGTTTGAATACGGCAATCTCAATACGGACCCGCGCATCGCGGCGTACATGGGAATGGGGACCGGCACCCTGCCCGGAGATGTCTGGTGGCGCACGTGGCGGACTCTCCCGGCGGACTTTACCTGGCAAACCCAGCCTCCTGCCGGGCCTACGGTCACCTATACCGATCCCTATTCAGGTAAGAGCTTCCCCGTTGTTGAAGGACACTACACCTATGATGGCATTACCTATGTGCCCAGTTGGGGCGGCAGTGAGTTTGAGGCATTGATGGCCCCCCTGGTCGTGCCGGAATCGAGCTGGGGCCGAACCAGTTTCGGTCTCAATGACATCAACTATGCGCAAGCGTCCATCGACTACGCAACCCAGGCGCTGAAGTATCCGGTGTGGGGGCTGTCGCCCGCCAGTGTGCCGGGAACATCTGGAGCCTACATGGCGTATGGCGCCTATCCGATGGGGTCGGGCGGTTCGGGCAACGCCTATGCCGACAGTGCTGTGACTCCCTATGCCTCTTTCCTGGCGCTGCCGTTTTTGCCCCAGCAGTCCTATCAAAACATTGAGAACTTGCGCAATTCGTACAAAGTCTACGGTCCTTACGGGTTTTATGACGCGGTGGATCCCTCAACGGGTCTGGTAGCGACGCGGTATTTGGTTCTCGACCAGGGAATGATTATGGCGGGAATTGACGATGCGCTGATGAGCGGGGGCCTGCAGCGATATTTTGCGGAAGATCCGGTTGGCCAGCATGTTAAGCCCTATCTCGAAATGGAGAAATTTTCCATTAGCCCAGCGCCCGGTCTGCACTTGCATTATGGCTACGAGCGGTAAGATGAAGGCGCATGCGGCGGAGGACATTGGGGTCTGGAGGTGGCGATAAGGTGCCGAACGGGACAGCGTGGGGAAAAACGCGGACGCTGAACCGGATCGTACCGATACGAGCCGCCGTCTGCCCTCACCCCGCCGGTGTTGCGGCTTTAGCTGGACGACCTTCATTCTTCACCAATGCGCAGTGTAACGGAACGGCTCGCGGTTCCGTTACACTGCGCGCGGATATTTCGGCAACTTTCTTGTATGGAGGGCGGGTACCATTACCTTCTCCACTTCGATTTGTGCAGGCTCGCTGGCCGCCGACAGTTCTGTCTTAGCATGAGCGTTCAAGCCGCATCCTGACAGGGCACGGTGCGGCTTGAAGCGCAATACCTTTGATGCGGAAACGGTTCTTGGCCACGCCAAGATGAGTTTCAGTGTCACCCGCGGCGGGGTGAGGCGGCAGCCGGCGCGGGTGCGGGCGGGGAGACGGCCGTGCGGAGGCGGGCACCCGGCCGCTGCAGGGGCTGACTGGCTGTTGCCGAGTACGCGGCGGTGGGCTGGCGGGGATTCACGGCCGCAGCTGGTGGGAGGATTTCCGGTGCCGGTGGGCGTTCAGGCACATACAGCTGCTCAAGGGCAGGATGCGCGGCATGACGCTGCGCGGTCCAGACAAAGAGCCCCCAGGCGATTCGGGCTGCTGACTCGGCGGACAGTGATCCCGGCGCCACGTACAATTCTAGCGTGTTAGGCTCCTGTCCAGCCAGTACCCGCTTGCAGGGCCACGCCGTCACCGTGCTCAAAAGACGGCATGCCTGGTGCACAGCCTGACCGCTGCCCAGACCAGAAACGAGCGCGGGATGTCCCGGGACGAGGACGACCGAGAGCTCCGCACGGCCATCCGGCGGCAGCACATGCCAAGGCTTCAAGGCTTCTTGCAGCGTTCTCGCCTCTTGGTTCAGTTCTGGTGTGGACGACTGAATATCGACTCCAAATGGTTTCACATTTCTCACCCGAAATTACAGTATGCCGCAGTATCGCAGCGGTTACCAAAATCGGGGGTGCTGCCCAATTTTTTCCTAAATTTGGGGGCAGTGCCCGGAATACTCCTCCCGGCTACAGGTTGTGCCCCATAAATAGTTCGGAAATTGCTACCCCTGATCCCCATGGCACGACGCCGACGCCTATCTGCGTCTCGTCCGGATTCAAAATATTGGAGCGGTGGGGGGGCGAGGCCATTAGCAACGCAAATGCCTGGCTCACGGAGCCTGCTTCCGCAATGTTTTCGGCGCCCATCCCCTGGGCGTCGAGACCGGCCGCCTGCTCCATCTGCACGGGCCACCCGCAAGGAGCCATATCGCTGGTAAACGGACCGTTGGCCAGAGCCTGTGCGCGCTCTTGAGCCAGATTCATGAGCTGCGCATTCACCGAATAGGGAGCCAGGCCAGCTTGTCCCCGTGCCTGATTAATAAGAGCGATCATTTGCGTGGCCTGCCCGGAGTTGCTGGCGGTGACGACCGGTGCAGAGGCAGACTGGCTGAAAGCCTGGCTGGCGCCGGTGGACAGTGCGGACTGGCTCTGCGCGGCCATTGTCTGGTAGGCCGATGACACTGTGGCAATGGAGGCCATACTGCTGGACACCGGCATGGTCGGTGGAACATTGGAAACGGCAGAGGATATGCTTGCCGGGGGAGCAATGGGCGCGGCGGGCAAAGCGGCTGTGACTGGCAATCCTGCGGCCAGCAGCAGGGCCGTGAAATAGTTCATGAATAGCAACCTCCGTCTAAATAATCAGATAGCAACGCATAACGTAGCGTATCCGATGGCAACTTACGGGACAATGCGGGCATTTTGAGCTAAGCGGCGCGGGTAAGGAAATAAGCGGGATATTTGCCAGATAGCCACTCTGTTTGGCAAATATCCCTGCATTACCAGTATTTAGGAAGAGGCCCTGACTTAAGGGCCCCCAAAATCGGTCCGTCTCAGCTCGCCTGGGGCGGGAACAGCGGACTGGGCGGGCACGCCAGCACCGGTCCCACCTGTGGGCAGACGGGCGGCACGCAGAAGCCGTAGGAAGGCACCAGCAGCTGCACAGTAGCCGTCGACTGGAAAAGCATGCACAAGGTGATGGTGCAGCTGATGTCGCCGTTGGGCAGATTCACGCACGTACACGCACCGGAAAGAATTGTGCAAGACGGCGTCGTCCCGGACGGGTTATACAGGGTGACGTTTTGTGTGGTCACGACGGTTTCCGGCAGAACGACTCCTGAAGTGCAAGTCACGGAGTAGTTGGCCGAAATGATGAAGGTGATGTTGTTGTAGTCTGTCACACTGGTGGGCGTAATGGCTCCTACCGTGCAAGTTGATGTGGCGAGGTCAATCGCGCACGATGAAATGGGACACCCCGCGGTCGGGGCCAAGAAGGTTTGAGTCGTTGTGACGGTCTGGGAGCACGAGTCATACACCTTATCCACTACAATGCAATCCACTTCTGTAGTGGGAGGACATCCTGTATCCGGGCACGGGCCCGGAATAACGCTGGCCATGAGGCCACCTTCCTTTCGTTTTTTCCTAAGAATGGGGGATTTCCCATCCGCTGGTACAATATGATCAAGCTGGCAAAAGGTTCCTCCACGCCGGCAGTTTCGGGCCGGGGTAAGTCCCTGACTTTGCCTTGCGCCATTTTCTGCTATAGTGGCCGCACAGGGGACCGGCGCGCCAAGGGAGACAGTGACGGTCATGAAACGGGGGAGGCAGATGCGGTGGAGACGCCGGTGATTTTGGTCTACAACGAAAATCCAGAAAGTATTGCGGAGTATCTGCGGGGCAGAAAGTGCCCGGGACGCCTGCTCACGGCGTCAACCCCGGATGCGGCGCGGAGGCTGATTAAAGATGCTGAGATTGTATTCGCGTGGAAGCTGCCTCCAGAAGTCTATGCCCAAGCCAGCAATCTGCGCTGGATTCAGAGCATGGGAGCGGGGGTCGAGGATTTGGTCGCCAACGGGCGCATTGCGCCGAGTGTGGTGATGACCCGCATTGTCGGGCAGTTTGGGGCGCCCATTGCCGAGTATGTCTTTGCGGAAATTCTTTACCGGCAGCGCAACCTGGCTGAAGCCCGCAGGCTGCAGCAAGCCCGGACGTGGCAGC
Organism: Sulfobacillus sp.; assembly: GCA_027344105.1. Classification (GTDB taxonomy): domain Bacteria; phylum Bacillota; class Sulfobacillia; order Sulfobacillales; family Sulfobacillaceae; genus Sulfobacillus. The sequence continues at coordinate 2,468 of DAHWJO010000164.1, read as the reverse complement.
GCTTCCCGTTTGGATCTCTGAAAGGCCAGGTGATCGGGGTCGCTGGGCTCGGGTCAATCGGTCTGGAAATTGTGCGCAGGGCGCGCGCTTTCGACATGCATATCGTGGGGCTCAGCCGCCGCCGGCATGGGACTGAGGAGGTGGATTGCGCCTATGATGGGACCGAGTGGGGAATTTTCGTGAGGGATCTGGATTACCTGGTGGTGACACTGCCCTTGAGCGCGGCGACCGAGGGCGTGGTAAACGGCACCGTATTCAGCGCTATGAAGCCGACTGCCGTGGTGATGAACGTAGGGCGGGGGCGGGTGATTGAGCAAAATGACCTGATTCACGCCGTGCGGTCCAAGCAGATTGCGGGGGCTGTGCTTGATGTCTTTGAGGAGGAACCGCTGCCGCCAGACAGTCCGCTGTGGAATTTGCCGGGAGTTGTGGTGACACCCCATATTTCCGGGCCCAGCGTGGATGATGAAATTGGGGAGTTTTTTCTTGGCAACCTCACCCGGTTTTTGCAAGGACAATTCTTGCACGGAGCTGTGGACAGGACTCTGGGGTATTAGCGCCAGGGTGCATATGCCCAATACGCGTATAATTTTGCCGCAATATCTCGTGGGGGTGGCAAGGTGATAGAGGTTGAAAGGGTGAGGACACCCGAACAGTGGAAGGTGCTGCATGAGCTGATTCAAGAGTATGCGGCAGCCTTGGGCTTTTCCCTGGAATTCCAGCACTTGGAAGATGAGTTGAGCCGGTTGCCGGAGGTTTATGGACATCGGGCGGGAGCGGCGTTTCTCGCTTCCGACAATGAAGGGTACTGTGGTTGTGTGGCGTTCAAAGAACTGGAGACGGGCGTGTGTGAAATGAAACGGCTCTACGTGAAGGAATCCTGCCGGGGACAGCATGCCGGGAGGCTTTTGGCCGAGACCGTCATGGTGGAGGCGCGCACGGCGGGGTTCCGGGTCATGCGGCTGGATACCCTGCAATCTTTACGGGCGGCGGTGAGGTTGTACAAAACTTTGGGATTCTACGATATCCCGCCCTACAACGACAATCCCCGCGCGGACGTCCGGCATCTCGAGCGCATGCTGTAAGCGGTCCTTTTTCCCGTGCCGGTTGGAGAAGGGGGTGCCCTATTGACTGCTGACCGGGGGATATGTTCTCCTGAGAAGGGATAGTGCATGGGACCGGCCGCGTGGGGCAACCAACAATTTGCACAGGCGATGTGGGGCCTAGTGATGCACGGGAAAGTTTAGACCGAAGGGGGTATTCGCTTGCCGCTCATACCAATGGTAGTAGAGCAGACCAACCGGGGAGAGCGCTCTTACGATATCTATTCGCGTCTTCTCAAAGAGCGCATTATTTTTCTCGCCGGTGTTGTTGACGACGACATGGCCAATTTAGTGGTGGCCCAGCTTTTGTTTCTGGAGAGCGATGACCCTGATAAGGACATTCATCTCTATATCAACTCGCCTGGCGGCTCAACCACCGCTGGCATGGGAATTTACGATACCATGCAGTACATCAAGCCAGATGTCTCTACGCTGTGTGTGGGAATGGCCGCGAGCATGGCAGCTGTGCTGCTGGCCGGCGGGACTGCCGGCAAGCGCTACGCGTTGCCGCATGCTGAAATTATGGTGCATGAACCGTCCGTGCAGCGTATGGGTGGAAAAGTTACGGACGTGGAAATTTCCATGCGCGAACTGATCAAAACCCGCGAGCAGCTCTCGGGGGTTCTCGCCAAACATACGGGACAGCCCTTGGAAAAGATTATGCGTGAATTAGAGCGGGATTACTGGATGTCGGCCGACGAAGCCAAGGCCTACGGCATCATTGATGATGTGACCGTGCCCCGAACGAAAACCGCCGAAAATCCCGCCTAGTCTTCCTAAGACAAAGACATTAGAAGACAGCCTCAGACTTTGGGGCTGTCTTCTTTGTGCGCGCTATTCAGTCCGTGACTCAGGCACCGCGGAACGGAAGGCGAGAAGCTCTAGGGAGGAGCGGTGAAGGGACGGTATAATGAAATTATGCGGGCGAAGTCGCGACATATTAAGGGGGCGCGCGATGTGGTGGAATGAGGGGCTGATTATTGAAATTGTGGCCGGTTCGCGGGCGTACGGATTGGAGGAGGACGAGAGCGACGAGGATGTGCGCGGGGTGGCGCTGCCTCCGCCGGAATGGCTGGTGGGATTTGCCCCTTCGGTCCGGCAACATACCCATGCGAGCCAAGAGGCTGACCGGGTGGTGCACGCGCTGCCAAAGTTTTTGCATCTGGCGCTGAATGGGAATCCCAACATGCTCGATATCCTCTTTTGCGCCGAGACGAGCATCCGGGTCCTGACAGTCCCGGGAAAAGAACTGCGGGAGATGCGCGCAGCATTTCTGTCGAAGCGCCTGTATGCCGCGTATGCGGGCTATGCTTCCGAGCAACTGAAGCGCATGCGCAGCCATAATACCGCACAGGGAAGCCGGGG
>DAHWJO010000163.1:0-7438 GCA_027344105.1 Sulfobacillus sp. | reverse complement strand
TCTCCATGACGATATAGTTTTCAAGGACCGGGTGACACCCTCCAAGGATAGTCGCGGCAATCCGGCATCGGACCGCGGGACCAGAAGCGTGTCGCACTGCCCTCTCGGACAGCTTTAATATCATAACACCATTTCAGTTCGGCCGCAACACGTAATTTTCCCGATTTCAAATGCTCCGGCCATTGCGCTGGCGGCGCCAACTTTCTTTCCCGCTGTGCTCAAGGCGCTGGCGGGTTGCCCCGCTTTCCGCAACCGCCGTCCTGTATGCTAAGATGAAGAAAAATAGTGGCTGGAGGTTCCGTATTTATGGCATGGCTTTCGGTACAGGCGGCCCGACTTTCGATGGGCGGGCGCACTTTAGTCAGCGACGTTACGCTCAATATTAGTGCCGGAGACCGCATTGGCATCGTCGGTCCAAACGGAATGGGAAAAAGCAGCTTGCTTGCGCTTTTGGCGGGATCCTTAGAGCCGGATGCCGGAAGCCGCAAGGTTTATGGGTCTCCCTATATTACTCAGCTCAGCCAGTGGCAAAAGCCTTCATGCCCCACTATTTGGGATTGCGCCTCAGGCGCCAACAGCCTTATTCACGAGCTGGAGGCGCGGCTGCACGCACTTGAGGAATCCATGGGAAATCCCTCCCTGTCCACGGAAGACCTGATGGCCCTCACCGAGGAGTGGGGGAAAGTCTCAGAGAAGTTTACCGACATGGGCGGCTATGAGTGGGACGCCATTGTAAAGTCAGGATTAATGGCATTGGGTTTCAACGAGTCCCGTTGGGGCGAGCCGCCCGTGCATTTGTCAGGCGGTGAGCAGCACAGGCTCGCGCTGTTGCAGATCATTCTTTCGGGAGCAGACATCTGGCTGCTGGATGAGCCGAACAACCATCTCGACGTCACCACGCTGGAATGGCTCGAACAGCAAATCAGGGGATTTCGTGGGGCCTGCGTTGTCGTATCGCACGACAGAGCATTTCTGGACCACATTGCCACCCGGGTGATTTCATGGGAGGACGGATTCTTCTGGTCCACTTCCGGCAACTGGACAAAATACCGCAATTTGCGGGATGAACGGCTAAAGACCGAGGAAACCCAGTACCAGCGCTTGCAAGAAGAACGCCTCCGACTGGAACAGTATATTGCACGCTTTCGCTCTGGCACCCGCGCCAAACAAGCCCAGAGCCGTGTCAAGCGTTTGGAGAAAATGGGCAAGGGCTCCGCCCCGGCGCCCCGTGCCAGAGATTTGCAGCTCCTGCATAACAGCAGCGCGCAAACCGGCCGCGACCCTCTGGCCCAAGTGCAGGCGCTGATTCTCGAGAGGCCTCACCGGCAGTGGGAGCCTCTGACATTTAAACTGCCGCCCGTAGCCAAAGTCGCATTAATCGGTCCCAATGGCACGGGCAAATCGACCCTGCTCGAAGCGCTGCACAGCGCCCGCCCGGAAGTGCGGTGGCTTCAAGACACAGCCGTCGGATATCTCCCCCAAGACGCTGTAACCCGCCTGCCTCAGGGGCTGACCGGTATGGACTACCTTTACGACCAAGGCTTTTTGCGGGAAGAGATCTATTATCTCGGCAGCCATTTCGGCCTGTCTCCCGATCTTTTGGGCACGCTGATTGATGGCTGGTCGGGTGGGGAGCGCAGCCGCTTGAAACTGCTGGAAGTGCTGATGCAGCCAAGCGATGTCCTCCTCCTCGACGAGCCGACAAACCACCTCGACATCCGCATGCGGATCGCACTGGAAAGCCTGATCACCGGTTATCCCGGCACCGTCATCATTTCGAGCCATGACCGCGCGTTTCTGCAGGCGACCAGCACCCATACGCTGTGGTCTACCGGCACAGGCTTCATTTGGGACAAAGTCCCCTATGCTGAGGGCCGCAGCGCGCCCAAGACCTGATAACGGGAAGAGTTTCCCGCTTGGCCCAGACAGCAGCGAAAAGGGAGGGAGGCACATGCCTCCCTCCCTTTTCCCATCCGGATTTAAAAGCGTTCAGCCACCGCTTTCATCTGCATAAACAAAAGCAGGTAATCAGGACTCCCTGTCTTGGAATCCGTTCCCGACATATTGAATCCGCCGAACGGGTGTGACCCCACAATCGCTCCGGTGCACTTGCGGTTGATATACAAATTGCCCACTTCCAACTCCTGCGCTGCCTGCTCGATCCGCTCCCGCCTGGCACTAAAGACCGAACTGGTCAGCCCGTATTCCGTGTCGTTGGCAATATCCAGCCCGTCTTGCCAGTTTCTGGCGCGGATCACTGCCAGGACGGGCCCAAAGACTTCTTCCTGCTCCAGCTTGCTTCCTGGTTGAACATCGGAGAAGATCGTCGGCGGGATAAAATACCCCTCCATGTCCAACTTCTCTCCGCCTGTTTCCAGGCGGGCATGCTCCTTTCCCCAGCTGATATAGCTGTGCACCTTCTCAAATGCTTTGGGGTCAATGACCGGCCCCACCTGGTTGTTGACATTCTCCGCCGCGCCCACCGTCAGTGCTTTGGTGCGCGCGATAATCTTTTCCAACAATGCATCATAGACCTCGTCCACGATGATGGCCCGCGAGCAGGCTGAACATTTCTGGCCTTGAAAGCCGAAGGCCGACGTCACAATATCCTGGGCAGCCACATCGAGGTCGGCGGTCTCATCTACCAGGATAGCGTCTTTCCCGCCCATCTCCACAGTCACCCGCTTAATCCATTTCTGTCCCGGAGCAACCTGAGCGGCCAGTTGGTTAATGCGCAATCCGACTTCCCGGGATCCGGTGAAACTGATAAAGCGTGTCAGCGGGTGGGTCACAATATAATCGCCGATCGTCCCGCCATCTCCGGGCACAAAGTTCAGCACGCCATCAGGCAGGCCGGCTTCGTGCATAATGTCCATAAACTGGGCCGCAATAACTGGGGTCGTGCTGGCCGGCTTCAAGATCACGCAGTTGCCGGCGACAATAGCCGACGACGTCATCCCCGTCAGGATCGCCAGCGGAAAGTTCCACGGCGGGATAATGGCCCCCACTCCCAGTGGCATATAAAAGGCGCGGTCGTCCTCATCGGCCAAGGGCGTCAGCGCCACTGGCCCTGACAGCCGTTCCATTTGCCGTCCGTAGTACTCCATGAAATCGATGGCTTCGGTCACATCGCCTTCCGCCTCCGCCCAAGTCTTGCCCGCTTCATACACCTCAACGGCCGAGAGCCAGAGCTTCTTGCGGCGCATAATGGCCGCCGCCTTGTACAGGTAGCGGGCCCGGTCTGCGCCTGGCACCTTCTTCCAGGTGTCAAAAGCCTTCCAGCCTTCTTGCAGGGCCCGGTCGATATGACTGGCTTCGGACTTGGAGACCGATCCCACTACCTGCTGCGGGTGGGAAGGATTAACCGAGACAATTTTCTTCTCGGTATCAATCCGCTCGGCTCCGATAACCAGAGGGTAAGACAGTCCCATCTCATCTTTCACCTGTTGCAGCGCCGCTTCCATGGCCTTGCGGTTGGCGGGAATGCTGAAATCCGTCGCCGGTTCATAGTGATACGGCTTGATTGCCATATTGATGCCTCCTGTAGTTTTTAGGTCAACAGCTGCTGCAGCGACTGATAGTATTCTGGAAAGGTGCGGTCCAGTCGCACCGCATGACCTTTGAGCACGAAAATATGTTCAGTGGCTCCCCGACTTGTCTCCGTGCCCCCAAGGATCGCCACATGGTACGTGAAACGGGCCCGCGTTGGCGTTAGAGACGACAAGCACGCCCCCACTTGGCATAGGTCCCCGGGATGCATGGCGTGAAAAAAATCCGCTTCCGCGTGGCGCACAAGCAGTTCGAGACCCTTGGGCCTCAGAATCTTATAGTAATCCATATTGTGCTCTCTTAGCCACTGAATGCGCGCCTCTGAAAACCAGTCAAAAAGGTGCGCGTGGTAGATAATTCCCGCCGCGTCGCATTCGCCCCAGCGCAAGCGGGTCGTCCATGTTGTCGTCACTAGATGCCCTCCATGAATCTTAGTTGGGTGCTGAGCGCCCGCGCGCGTCTTGAGACGACCCTGACCCGACGGGATCCACGGGCAGCACGCGCAGTCCCTCAGCCCACCGCACTGCTTCGAGACGGTTGTGAACTCCGGCCTTTTGCATAATATTGGCTGCGTGAGCCCGTATAGTGCCTTCGCTGACCTGCAGGGTCTGTGCGATGATACGGTAAGAATAGCCGCGGGCCATACACCCCAGGATTTCCTTTTCCCGCGGTGTCAGCAGATTTTGCGCTTGCAGATGTTCTTTGATGGCTGCGGCCACTTCCTTCGCCAAAGACTCTGAGGCTTCCGGCGCAGAGGAGCCGCACGTCATTGTGACCAGCCGCTCGATAGCAGCAGACTGATGCCCCGTTACGGCCACATTGTTCTCTTCGAGGAGAAACGAGACGAAATGCGACAGGATCTCTTGATGCTGCCTGGCCATGGTGCGGGCCGCCAATTGGGACCGCCCATGCTGGCGCAGCAGCCATGAGATCAGCAGAGCGGCGGCAGTGGCCGCAAACAGGTAAACGGGCCATGCCAGGTGAAGAAAGGGCAGACCTTGGCGGACAATCACCATTCGGCGCACGGCCACCATGGCGGGCAGCGCCGGCAGCAGTTTTCTCGCCAGCGCCGGTGTGGCTAGAAGAGCCCATTCCATTACGGGCACTGGCGCGAGCACCAGCGCTGGCACATGAACCCGGGCGATATACAGGACGTAAATGGCTGCAGCGTATGCCCCATCCCGCCAAGCCGCGCGCGACAGAGAAAACGCGCGTGCCCTCGGGGACTCCTGCCGCAAGAGATCTATGAGCGCTATCATTCCTACTATGGCAAACCCGACGCGACCCCCCGGCTGCAGCAATGTTTCAAGCAGGCAGGTGAGAGGAATGACGGCCCGCAACCGCCTCAAGATGGTCAGATTGGCATATTCCCACTGGTTGCCCTCCACCAAACGCGCCTCCCAATTATCCCCTGCAGACCACTCGACAATTTTTAGTGTACGCCTTTTTGGCAGGGGCGAACACGTCCTTTGGGAGGGGAGATCTGTGGCCAATGGGTCTTCTTACTAAAAATCAGAAGACCGGCCTCTAGCAAATCAGAATGCCCTGCCACTATTATCACAGCGCCATGGAGGCGGGGAGAACCTGCGCCAGAAACCGCAACCCCGTCCTGTTTTCTGGCCGATGTCGGGAATACTGCGGTGACTGCCAGCTCGGTGCTGGCGCTTTTCCATTGCAGGGCGGTACGTAAGATTTTTGAAGGAGATGCAGACACATGGCCACGCAGACTGACAATGGGGAGATTCTTGCCCCGTCACCGCACCAGGAACGCATCGTGCGGTGGATTCCTGTTAATTACCTGATAGCGGTCCGGTTTATCCTGGGCTGGCAATTTATTTCGGCCGCATTCCGGCGGTACCTCAATGACCCCAGCAAACTGGATTACGCGGCAAAAAGCAACATTGGCCACAAGTTTTCCACCATGGTGCCGCACTCTATTTGGCCCCTCAACCATATCATGAGCGCTTTGATTCTTCACCCGCACATGGCGTTTGATTTCCTGATTGTCTTCACTTGGATCGAATTCACAGTCGGGCTGTTCCTCATCACCGGCACCCTTACACGCCTGTCTGCCCTGGGGGCGGTGCTCCTCAGCTTCGGCATTCTCTGGGGAGACGGGTGGCAGGGAGTAACCTGCGTCGATGAATGGCAAATCGGCACCGTCGAAGGCATTGCGGCCATGGTGTTCATGTTCGCCGGCTCTGGTCCCTGGGGCATTGACCGCTGGCTTCTCAAACACTGGGACGGGTACATCCACATCGGGTTCTGGCGCATTCGAATCGCCTGAGTTTGCAGCACATGGAGTGGAGTCTAGGCAGAGGCACAAAAGGAGAGGGAAGTCATGCACATTTCAGAAGCGCAGCGCGCTCCGGCCGAAACCGGCGCGCAGAAAAAACAGGCCTTGGGGATGCTGGTCGTGGCCGTGGTGATCACCTTGTTTACCTATCAGGTCTTTCATCACGGCCTGTGGGGCAAGTTGGTCAGCTACGGCAAGAAACCGGACCTCGTCCTCACCGGAACGGCGGTCACGCCCCGCACGCTCAAACTGGCTGTCTACAATACCGGGGGTCCCGGCACCTACGGTGAATTCACGACCCGCGTAACGATTGCCGCGCACGGACGCCCCATTGACGTTTGGACCAGCCACCAGCTGGCGCTGACCCCCGCTGCCAGCATTCAAAACTACTACCCCTTTCAAAAAATCTCCGCGGGTCCCAATGGACTGATTGTCCCGCTCGCGGCCAAAGGGATCGTGTCGCTGCCCCTGCGCTTGCATACCGGTGAGGTTCTGCGTCCAAAAGAGACCGTCACCGTCACCGTGGAAGACGTGAGCGGCCTCACCTGGACAATACCAGAAACTGTCCGGCCCTGACGGACAGCCTTGTGCCACAAGACACCACACGCCTTCGCCTGTGGTGTCTTCCGCCGCGGGGCTGAAAAGGCGCAAAAACAAAAAAACCGCTAAAAAGCGGTAGAATGCGTCGAAAAGAAATGGTAGCCCCAAGCGGATTCGAACCGCTGTTTCCGGAATGAGGGTCCGGCGTCCTAGGCCTCTAGACTATGGGGCCAAAATTGGCTGGGGGACCAGGATTCGAACCTAGGCGAGGTGATTCAGAGTCACCTATGCTACCGCTACATCATCCCCCAGCAGCAAAAACTATTTTACTCCCCCACTCGGCATTTTGCAAGAACTTTATTTGCAAAACGCCATCGGGCGAGAAATAATGCCCTGCCGCCACACGGCTATGCATAAAAAGGCGGTGGCGGCACACATTATCTTGATCCCGAAAGGCGCATTGCAGAGTCCAAGCCGCCAGCCGCATCTGAGGAAATTTCATCATCTCGGGCGGCTTGGCCAAACCAGGGGAAACCCTTGCAGCACAACATTTCCGGAGGCTCCGCCACCTGTTTTGGGCCCCTGCACGCCGCCGCTTTAGGCCCGCCGCCATTCCCTACCACTTGAGCGGATAGCCGTAACGACGTAGACTATATCATAAGAGGAAAGGAGCGTACCGTCCATGGCAAAAAAAACTGCGGCCTGGTATGGCCACGACTTTGGTTTATCGCTTCGGATGTTCATTACCATGATGTTGCTAGCAGCTTTGTACCTGGCGTTTGTTGTCGTGCTGTGGGAATTGCGCGTAGGGTTGCCCCTGCTCATCATGATCATTGCGGCGCTGGCATTCAGCCAATACTTTTTTTCTGACAGTCTCGTCATGCTGACGACAGGAGCCCGGGTGGTCACCCCGCAGCAAGCTCCCAAGCTTTACGCAACGGTGGAGCGCCTGTCGCAGCTGGCTGACATACCGGTGCCGAAAATCGCCATCATGTCGACCCGGATGCCCAATGCCTTCACCAGCGGGCGCAGCCCCAAGAAAGCGACCATCAC
>DAHWJO010000162.1:0-7439 GCA_027344105.1 Sulfobacillus sp. | reverse complement strand
TGATTGAAACGATACGGGGAGTACAAGTTCCGGTCATTGCCGCAGCCTTTGGCTACACATTGGCGGGGGGAATGGGACTGGCAGCTGCCGCCGACTTTCTGATTGCTGCGGATGATGGGTCTTTTGGCTTGCCCGAAGTGAAAATCGGCTTGTTCCCGATGGTCGTGATGGCGCCTATCTCACAGCTGATTGGACCGCGGAGAACGCTGGAACTGGCATTGACAGGCCGCATCATCACGGCGCAGGAATTGGACCAATGGGGATTTTTCAATGCCTTGGTGCCTGCGGAAGCATTGCAGGAACGGGCCTGGGCATTGGCGGAGGCCATCAATCAGGGCAGTCCGTTTATTTCCCGGATGGGGAAGGAAGCATGGCGGCATATTCAGGGCATGGAGCATCATCAGGCGGTGGATTACTTAAAGAATATGGTGACGCTGGTCGCACTATCGGAAGACTCCCGCGAGGGAATTCGGGCATTTCAGGAAAAGAGAAATCCCGAGTGGCCTTCAGCGCAGGCTAAAAAATCATAAGGGACTGAGATGGCGCTGGCTAGTGTCCAGAGGAGCAGGGGCCTGGAGCTGTACTTTCGCTCCGGGCTCGCTTGCCCCCGGCTAAAGCCGGGGGTTCTAAAAACCTCTACCGTCGTCCTTTCGCCGGCTCTCGCTGAGACTTGCACCTCAGTTACAGCATCCGACGCCTTAAACTCGGGCAGGCTTTCTTTCTCGGGCGACCTACTCTGACTCGGGCCACTGACAAAGCGGCCAAAGGAGGACGGCTGGCGCTGTCCCCCTCGCGGGTTGGTTTTGGGTGGCCTGTTGCCAAGCCGTCTGCACCTGGCCAAGCCTCGTGGGCCTTGGCGACTTGGAGGGCATCATCTTCGACAAAGCGGGCGAGATACGCACTGAACAGATCCCGCTGCATGGTCACGCCACATTCACACGTGTGGACGCGCTCGGATAATCGTTTCTTGTGCTTCTGCCCGCAGGAACAGGTTTGCGATAAGGCCGCCTGGCGCGTGTTGAATTCGATGACCTGCCCGTCAGCACTTTCAGCCTGGCGGGTCAAGATCGTCAAAAACAAACGCGGTGCCCGAATACTGATAGATCGGCCCCATCGTTTTTGAAAGGCTTTGTAGCTCAATTTTTCGGTGAGAATGATGGCCCCTTGCGCCAGAATGTGGTGGGCTAATTGCCCCTGCAATGTTTTGCGGTGGGCTGCTTCCTTGCGGTGAAGGTCATGGATTCTGGCTTCTGTGTGGCGTTGCCGGCGGCTTTGATTTCGCGGATGTTTGCCTTTGACCGCTCGCCCTTGCGCATCATAACCGTCGGGATTGTTGGTACGGCGCTGGCGGTCCGCATGTCGCTGTTCCCGTCGCAAGGTCGCGTGATCCCGAACAATGTCCTCCGCAAATAGTTGCAAGGATGCTTGGGTTTCCCCCGCCACCGCGATGGTCGACGGCCCGATATCTAATCCCATCACATCCGATCCCAGAGGATGTTGGAAACCACGATGCGGTGTCTAATCGTCATCGAGAGCGCAAATATTGGCCCTGTTGGGCCATGGGCTTATATCCCCAGGCCTAAAGGTCGGGGCTTTACGCCCTGTTTTGGTAACGGCTTCACCGCAAACCCCGTTTCCGTATGTCCCGCACGTTACCTCCACTTCGGCTCACTTACCCGCGCCGCCAGCAGGTCTTCTCTTAGGATCCGGAATGAGTTTAGACACGGGGCCTCCGCGGTAATCCACATCGACGAGCAGACAGCAGAAGCATTCTCAGGCATAGATTAACGGGACGTCTTGGTCAGCGGAACCCGGCGAACCAACTGGCACTATTTTACGCCGGTCATAAAGGATGACAGAGACGGGTCCTAAGCGCCCAACTTTTGCGGTGCACTTGATAAAGTGTTTGATAAAGTCGGAGCAGGCGGGTATAATAAAAACCGGAGAGCGAACAAATGTTTACGGGGCAGGGGTGCGGGTATGGCGATTATTTATTGGCGCTTAGGGCATCTCATGCGAAACGGCCAGAGTCAGCCCCAAGGTTCATATATTGTGCGCCGGGGCAACAGTGTTTATGATGCGGACACAGTGGGGTGGGGCAAGGGTGTCCGGCCGGGTATGGCGCTGCAGGAGATGAAATGGCGATATCCGGAAGCGGCAATCATTTCATGGCGTCAAGAGGACTATCAGCAAGTCTACAGCGAAATATGCGAATGGTTGAAGGGCCATGCGGAGTTTTATTCCCAAAAGGATGTGCAATCAGGATATTGGAGTTATCCGGGAATGGATTTCGGACAATGGCGGCGTCTTGTCACAGATACTCTGCCACGGTGGGCGTCAAGAACCGTTATGGGAATTGCTCCACATCCGTTGCTTGCCGAGTGGATGTCTCAAGAAGGAGCCCAATATCCGGATCTTGCGGAGCATTGGGCACAGGAATATCACGAAGCGTATGCAGTTCCGACGGATAAGATAGAGATCTTGTGGAGGACTCTTCCACTAAGGTATTTACCGGAAGCGCTGCCGGGACACTCTGCCAAGGATTGGAAGAAACGCGGATGGGTCAGGGTTGGCGATGTGCCGCATCTGTACAGCACTTTGAGCCAAAGACACTTTGTTATGCCTGATGTGGAGAATGATGGGGTGATTCATGTTGAAAAGAGATTTGACACTCCTGTTCAGCAGGGACTCCCGGAATTAATTCGGGTGATGGCGGGTGAAATTGCTCAGATACTGCACAACCAACGCCAGGGAAGCCGGCAACTGCGTATCGTCTGGGAAAGTGAGCAGGGAGAAGAAATTCGCGAAAGGACATGGCCAGTGTGCACAGAAAGCTCGCAGCAAGTCGTTACGCGATTTCTTACCCTTTTGTCCGCTCTGCCGCATGCTCCCCCTGAACGGGTAGTTATAGAAGCGCGCCAGCTTGATAATTTGAAGGCGGGGCAACTGACATGGTGGGCTGCGCCGGTAGAGCGCCGGGCCCATTCTCTGCCCGAATGGGAAGTGCCGGTGTCCCGCCGGGATAAGCTTCTTCAGTACTGGGACCCATGGCGGGCAGGCCAACCGCACTAAATCCGCGCAGACAAAGCTGGAGGTCGCCATCGATCCTGCCAATCGGCGTACCGCTGGGACAACACAGGTACATCATCGATTTCTTATATAAAGCGTTGGCTTTCGTGGCGCGGCGGGCCCAAAGAGCTATCGTGTGGGATTTCCCCTGCAACATTCCTGCCCGGTTCTTTGCCCCGATAGGGCCATATCCCGCTGGTATGTGGAGTGATGTGAGCATCGGCTCGGGAATTTAAACACGGTTAACGATATTGAGGAAGGTAGGGCTGTGGTGAGTACGGAGGGAATTCCCCATTTCAGCCATGAAGAGCATATCAGACCGATCCAGCAGGTGCAAACCAAAAACCGGGTGCCTTATCAGTTCTGGTCACAGGGAAAGTCTCATAAGATTATCCGCATTGTAGATTATTGGAGAGATGTTTCGGAGTGGTGGCGGGGAGAGCCGGAATTGTGGTTCTGGCGTGTTTTGACGGATAGCCAGGGAGTTTATGAGTTAGTTTGCCATCCCCAAAGCAACCAATGGTGGATCTATCATGTCTACGACTAGAGGAAAGGGGAAGAAAATGGCCAAAATAATTATTTTTCCCGGAGAGTATCAGAACCGCGAGATGGCGAAGCTGATTCATGTTGGGCAGCGGATCTTTCGTATCCGGGAACGGTCTTTTCTTGACCGTTTATGGGAGCATTGGAAGAAACATGCCCCGGGGGCGTGACGACCGGCGGGAATTAGGTGGAAGGTATGGCACGGCAGTCCGAGATAATCATAGGGGCCCATCTTCATGCACACTCGGCATTTTCCTTTTTGGAAGGCGCTTCTCTCCCCCGAGACCTGGTAAGAACCGCCGCAGATGAAGGAATTGCGACACTAGCATTGACCGACCTGCACCGCGTGTCCGGCATTGTATCTTTTTTAACCGAAGCAGCCGCCCTGGGCATCCATGCGGTTGTGGGGGCGGAAGTGGCTATTGAGCAAGTTGGGCGCATTGTCCTTTTAGTGCCAGATACGGCGCACTATTCTGCGCTGGTCAATATTCTTTCCGAAGCGCACCTCCTCTCCCCCCGCCAAAATCCGCAAGTCACGTGGGATACCCTCGAGAAATGGGGGCGGGGACTGGTGATGATGACGGGGGACCGCATGGGCGTACTGGCCCGCGCTTGGCTGGATGGCCATAAGCCGGTAATGGGAGAGCTAATAGAACGATTTCAGAAAATATTTGGAGCGGGTAATGTTTTTATCGAGCTGCCTGCCAATTACCTTCCCGGAGACAGCGCGTTCTTCCAAGCGCTGACCGATTTATCCCAATGGAAAAAGGTGCCGACGGTGGCGACGGCAGCTGCCCATTACGCGCGGAAACAAGATTTCGGAACATTTGATTTGCTGACGTGTATCCGCTTGGGTCATAAAATTGAGGAGACAGGTCCAGGCCGTTATCTGAACGCTGAAAACTATATTAAACCGTGGAGCGCGATGGCAACGACTCTGGCCCGCTGGCCAGAGTCGTTGCGCCATACCCTGGATTTGGCTGACCGGCTGCAGACACCTCAGATCCTGCACCAGCGCCACACTCCCCGTTTCCCCCTTCCGCCCCAGACTTCGGCCGGAGAATATCTGAAGGCTCTCGTTCAAGCGGGCCTTAAATGGCGCTACCCGAAAAATTCCAAAGAGGTGGGGCCACGCATAAGGCATGAACTGCAGATTATCGCAGCTTCCGGGTTCACCGAGTATTTCTTAGTCGTATGGGATGTGGCCCGGTTTGCGCGGGAAAAAGGCATTCGGTTTGCCGGCAGGGGGTCGGCAGCGGATTCCGTGGTGGCTTACTGTTTAGGAATTACCGATGTGGACGCCTTTGCCCGCAACCTGCTGTTCGAGCGGTTTATGAGCCCCGAACGGCAGGAGATGCCCGACATTGATATCGATTTCGATACCCGTTACCGGGATGACGTGATTGCCTACGTCCAGCAGCGTTACGGCGAAGAACATGTGGCGCGGGTCGCCACATACCAGACGTTCCGCCAGCGTTCTGCCCTACGTGAAGTCGGCAAAGTGCTGGGATTCCCAGCTGGCGAACTGGACCGGCTGGCCCAATCACTGCCGGAAGAATCGCTATCTGGCATTATCAATCGGTGGGATGAAATTCCTGAGCTCCGGCAATATGCGGACCATCCCATGCTGCAGCGGATATTGCAGTGGGCTGCACGGATAGAAGGGCTGCCGCGCCACATCGGGACACACCTAGGCGGTGTAGTGATCAGTGACGCACCTCTGTCCACTGTGAGCCCCCGGGAAATCTCGCATAAGGGCGTTCAGATCATTCCTTTTGACAAACGGGACGTGGAGACCTTGGGACTGCTTAAACTGGACTTGCTGGGACTGAGAACTTTTACCGCGGTCGAGATAGCGAATAAGGCAATCCAGCAGGATGATCCGAGTTTTTCCTATGATAGCATTCCCTTGCAGGATACCGCTACCTACCAAACCTTGCAGCGCGGAGAGGCTATCGGGGTATTTCAGCTGGAAAGTCCAGCGCAGAGATCTCTCGCGGTGAGAATGGAGCCGGACCGCTGGGAAGATATTGTGGCCAGTTTGGCTCTCATCCGCCCCGGCCCTATTAAAGGTAATATGGTGGACCCGTTTGTAGCGCGCCGCAAGGGTTTGGAGCCAGTGACCTATCTCCACCCGGCGCTGGAACCCATCTTGTCTAAAACGTATGGAGTGGTGCTGTTCCAGGAACAGGTGATTGCCATCGCCAGTACTCTGGCGGGATTTACCGCTGGGGAGTCGGATGCTTTGCGCCGTGTGATGACCCATGCCCGGTCAGCCGAAGACATGCAGGAACTGGGAATCAAATTTAAAGAAAAGGCGCGGGAGCGGGGAATAGATAGCGAGATTGCCGAAGCGGCATTTCAGCACATGGTGGGGTATGCCAGCTATGGATTTAATGAAGCGCACGCTGCGGCTTTTGCAGCAACGGCCTACCGCACGGCATATTTGTTAACCCATTATCCTGGAGAATATTTTACGGGCCTTTTAAATGCTGAGCCTTTGGGATATTATCCCATAGATGTGCTGGTGGTCGAAGCCAGGCGCCGGGGAGTGGCGGTGTATCCCGTGGACATCAACCACAGCGCTGTGATGGCGGAAAAATCAGGAGATCGCGGCATCCGTATCGGACTCGCTTTTATCAAATATCTTGGGGTGAAACTGGCGGAAAATATCGTGGCGCACCGTCCTGATAAAGGGTATCAGTTCCCCCGCCAGCTCCTGGAGTGCGGACTCAGTCCCGCACAGGTTCTAGCGACCATCCAAATTGGTGCGTGGGATGGGGGAGGGCTGTCGCGAGATGCCCTCACCGATGACCTGACACTGCCGGGAGGATTGGCATTAACCTCCCGGATGCCGCCTGGCCAGAGGATATCGGCAGGGGAGCAGAATGTGTGGGACTACCGGTACTGCGGATTCGGACAGCATCAGCAGTGGATGGCGCCGTGGCGGGCATTGCTGACACAGCAAGGCTTCCGGACAGTCCGAGACATTCACCAAATGCCGCCCGGACGGTTTGTTCGCTGCGCAGGGCTTTTGATTCGCCCACACCGTCCGCCTACACGAAGTGGACATATCGTGGTATTCTTTTCGCTGCTGGACGAAAGCGGAGTGCTCGAAGCCCGACTGGGGCCGGAAGGCTATCAAAAATTTGGGCACTTGCTGTTTGGACGGCGCAATCCAGTGATCGCTGTCAGCGGCCGTATGGACCAAAAGAGCCTGGATGTGCGGGCGATCGCCTTGTGGAATGGCCCGGCGGTTTCTGCAGATGGCAGCGCCCCGAGCCCAAAAAGGTCCACAAGATAGAAGGGAAGCGGAACATGGATACAGGAGCGAAGTTTGACTGGACGGAACCAGTATATGATGCACGCAGGCGGGGAACTTTCATCATTTCCACCTCAGATGGAGAGAAAAGCCATATGCACACAGGGTGCTGGGTAAGCCCGGTGTCCCACAAACCGCCCAGGATGGGCGTGGCGATTGCCAAGGAACTGGAGGGAGCCCGGATTGTCCAGAAGGGGCGCCGCTTTGGTTTGTCTCTAGTGGCCGAGGATCACTATGATCTGCTGGTAAAATTTTTGCAAGGAGCGCACACACCGGATTTGCTAGGAGAAGGCGCGGTGGTCTATGGGGAACATACAGGGGTGCCCTTATGGGCAGGGGCGGTCGCGCACTTTGAGTGTTGGCTGGACGACATGATTGACCTAGGGGACTTTTACTGGATGATTGGGCGCACCATTGGCGCGTCACCGGTGCGGGAGACGCCCGATTTGCTGGTCAACGACATCGGGAATATCACCAAGGTGAAGATGCCTTTTCGCGGGTATGC
>DAHWJO010000161.1:0-7476 GCA_027344105.1 Sulfobacillus sp. | reverse complement strand
CGGTGGACGGCACATCCAATGACGGCGGGGTGAATCCCTGGGATCTGGAAGCCACTTTGGACGTGGAGTGGTGCGGGGCAATGGCGCCCGAGGCCTCCCTGGTGGTGTATGAAGCCAGTGCCGGGAGCCAGGACAGCTCTTTTGCCCTGTCTGTGCTGAATGCTCTCGACTACGCGTACCAGGATGCCGCGAATTGTCCAGATATTTTGTCCATCAGCTACGGCGACGGGGAGACCCGCTTCCCTGTGGCCACCATGCGGGCTTGGGACAGTGTCATCCGCAACATCGCAGCCATCGGCATGACGGTCTTTGTGGCTTCCGGTGATGAGGGGGCCTATGGCCTCCATGGTCCCGGGCGCCTGATTTGCCATGTGGACGCGCCGGCGAACTGCCCGCATGCGGTTGCGGTGGGAGGCACCCACCTGGTTGTGAATGCAGCGGACCAGATCGTTTTGGAGACCGGATGGACCGATACGGACAATAACGGCGCATCCGGGGGCGGTATCAGCCAGATATTTGCGGTGCCCCCATATCAGGCGGGGATCGAACTCCCCGTCAAGGCCGGATACCACGCGGGCCGGGGAGTGCCTGATGTGGCGCTCAATGCGGACCCGGACACGGGGTATGCGGTCTTCTTCCAGGGCTCATGGACCGTGGTTGGCGGCACGTCTTGCTCCTCCCCGATCTGGGCGGCTCTGCTGGCCCGGATTGCCGGCAAGGCTGCGAGTCTAAGTCAGGAAGTGCTGGGGTATGTTAATCCCGCACTGTATGACTTAGGGCCTACCCCGGCCTTTCGCCCGATTACCTCCGGCAACAATTCCTACGGGGGCGTGGTGGGCTATGAATGCACCCCGGGCTGGAACGCCGTGACGGGATGGGGAAGCCCCTACGGGAAAAGACTGGAAGACGGACTGCTGTCCCGTCCAGAATAGCAGGAACGGCCCGGATGTCCTATAATCATATTATTATCTTGAGCTGATTAGGGGCAGAGGGAAGGTGCGGGAATGACGACGGAAGAGATAGGGGCCCAGTTTAAAGCGCTGGGGGACGTGACCCGGCTCCGCATCTTGGCGCTCTTAAGTTTGCGGGAATACTGCAATTGCGAGCTGGTGGCGATTTTTGGCATTTCCCAGCCAGCGATTTCCCGCCACATGGCCCGCCTGAAAGAGGCGCGGCTGATTCAGGAAAAAAGGCACGGGCAGTGGATTTTTTACAGCTTAACCCGTGACCCGTTCCGGCCCGGGCAAGGGCTGGGCGAGACGCTGGCACGGATTAGAGAGGCGGATCCGGTCGTCACCCAGGCCGCCTCAGAGTCTCCAAACTGCACGGTTCCCGCCCCGTCTTAGGATTGCATAAAAAAACGTCCGGAGAATTAATTTTTCTCCGGATCTTTTTATACAGCAGGGGGAGAGGTGTTACTCCCGAAAATAGGCGAACGTTTTCTCCAAGCCTTCTTCTAATGAGACTTGGGGCGCCCACCCGAGCATGCGCCGGGCCTTGCTGATGTCAGGGCAGCGGTTGGTGGGGTCGTCCGCGGGCAGGGGGAGAAATTCGGTGTGAAGGTCCACGCCTCCCGCCTTGGCCACGGCGTCGGCAAAATTCATAATGGTGCGCTCTTCAGGGTTGCCGATGTTGAAGACTTCTCCAGACAGTCCCTCGCGGGTCGCGGCTTCATAAATGCCACGGACTTCGTCAGACACATAGCAGAAGCTGCGGGTCTGCATGCCGTCGCCATAGACCGTCAAGGCTTTGCCCTCTAGGGCCTGGCGCACGAAATTCGGGACGACCCGGCCGTCTTCCGACTGCATCCGCGGTCCGTAGCAGTTGAAGAACCGCAAGATCCTGAGATCCAGCCCGTACAGCCGGTGGTATTCCATGGCGATGGCTTCGCCGTAGCGCTTGCCTTCGTCGTAACAGGAGCGGACCCCGTTCGGGTTGACATGGCCCCAGTAAGATTCCACTTGGGGAGAGATCTGCGGGTCTCCGTACACTTCCGAGGTTGACCCTAAGACAAAGCGGGCCTGGTACTTCTTGGCGAGCTTCAGGGCATTTTCGGTGCCAATGGAATTGACCCGCAAGGTTTCCAGCGCCAGACGCCGGTAGTGAATGGGCGAGGCGGCAGAGGCCAGGTGGATGACCACGTCAGCCGCTGACAAAGGCAGCACATCTTCTGTGGGATATTCGGTAATGTCCCAAGTGAGCTTCATGACCTGGTCCGGTCCGTGCTGCTTCAAATTGTCCCACGTGCCCGTGGCGAGGTTGTCGATTACAGCGACAAAGTATCCCTCCTCCACCAATTTATCCACTAAGTGGCTTCCCATAAATCCGGCAGCGCCGGTGACTATAGCAGTTTTCATCATAAACTCCTTGTGTGTGGCTTACCGGCCGATGCCCCGGTAGCGGATTCCCAGACGCTGCGCTTCGGCTGGGTCGTACAAATTGCGGCCGTCGATGATGACCGGGAGGGTGAGCTCGGCCGCAATAGTTCCCAGAGAAAATCTCCGGAATTCATCCCACTCAGTCAGAATCACCAGGGCTTCTGCCCCTTTCAGAGATCCCAGAGGACTGGTGCCGTAGCGGATGTCCAGATCAGGATACTGCCTTTGGATATTGTCCATGGCTACGGGGTCATAGACGGTGAGGCGGGCATTGAGCCGCAGCAGCTCGGCAATCACGCTCAGCGCCGGGGCATCGCGGAGGTCGTCGGTTCCGGGCTTGAACGACAGTCCCCACAGGGCAATCCGCCGGCCTTTCAGTGTTTTCAGCTCGTCTTGCAGGCGCTTGATGACAATCAGGCGCTGCTCGTTATTCACTTCCTGGGTGGATTCCAGCAGGTGTGGCTGGTATCCGTACTCTTTGGCCGTGTAGATGAGAGCGGACAGGTCCTTGCCAAAGCAGCTCCCGCCCCAGCCGATCCCAGCGTTCAGAAATTTGGGGCCGATGCGTGTGTCCAGGCCAATCCCGTACGTCACCGTGGAGATGTCGGCGCCCACCCTCTCACAGATGTTGGCCATTTCGTTGGCGAACGAGATTTTGGTCGACAAAAAGGCATTGGCGGCATATTTGATCATCTCTGCGGAGAGCCGGTCGGTTGCAATGACGGGCACCGGCCCCCGGTCATGCGGCCGGGGGGTTTCGCCAGGAGGCGCGAACGTCTGCGCCACGATAGGGCGGTACAGGGTCTGAAGACGTTCCATGGCCCAATCTTCATCCGCCCCGAGCACAATGCGGTCGGGATACAGCGTGTCATGAATGGCGGTGCCCTCGCGCAGAAATTCCGGGTTGGAGGACACGGTGAACAGCGCCGGGGCCGCAACCTCGCCGTGGCGCGACACATAGCCGTCCTCGATCCACAGTTTGACCAGATTGGCTGAGCCGATGGGAACCGTCGCCTTATTCACGATGACATAAGACCGGTCTGGCTCCATTCCCGCGCCAATAGCGAGGGCGGCCTGGTGCACGTATTCCAAGTTGGGAGACCCGTCCGCCAAGGGCGGGGTGCCAACGGCAATGAAAATCACTTCCGCCTCGGGAACGGCCGCCTGTGGGTCGATTGTGGCTTCCAGCCGGCCGGAAGCGCGTGTCCGCGCCAACAGCTCCGGCAGGCCCTGCTCAAAAATGGGGGGGATGCCCCGCATAATTTGCTGGACTTTCGCGGTATTCACGTCGACAAGCATCACCCGGTGGCCGAGTTCGGCCAGCACTGCGCCTGTCACCAGCCCAACGTATCCTGCACCAAAGACCGCGACGTTCATAGGTGCTCCCCCTTCAACTGATGATAGGCGGCCAGAGTGTCCCTGGCGACCACTTCCTGGGAAAAATAGCGCAGCACCCGCTGCCGGCCGCTTTGGCCCAGGGCGCGGCGCAGGTCCCGGTCGCCGTACAATTGCTGCAGCGCCAAAGACAGGAGATGGGGGGACTTCTCGGGGACCACCAGCCCCGCCTTGCCGATAACTTGCGGTATTTCGCCGCTGGATGAGCCGACGACCGGCACTTCCGTTGCCATGGCTTCCGTCAGCACCCTCCCGAACTGTTCTTTCCACCGCGCCGTCGTGCGGGACGGCAGCACCAGCACATCAGCGGCGTTCATCATTTGGGGCATGTCCCCGGTGGACACCCAGGGAATAAACCGCACTTGCTCAGCCAAGTGGGCATCGTCCGCCAGTTTTTGACCGGTGGCCCGCCACGGCCCCGATCCCACCAGCAGCAAAGTGGCCTCTTTGTGCTCTTGCAATAGGGGGAGGGCCGCGGACCACAGGTCATCCAGCCCCTTGTCCTCAATCAGGCGGCCCATGTAGGCTATGACGAATTGGCCTTCGAGGTTCCAGCCGCGCTTGGCCGTATCCCGGTCTGCAAGATGGTAGAGATTCACGTCGCACCCGAACTGGGGAATGACCCATACGGGTTTGCGGAATCCTTTTTGCCGGATCACGCCCTTTGCTTCGGCATTGCCGCCGAGTGCGCCCTGGGCGGTCTGAAAGACGCTCTGCTCCATGCGCGAGAAAGGCCACGGATAGTTCTTGTAGATATTCTGCCAGGCAAAGAATACCGCGGAGATGCCTAGACGCTTGGCGATGCGCATGCCCTGGTATGTCACGCTGCTATAGGGCTCTTCGTCGATATGGAGAAGATCCGGCTGGTAGCGGCGGACAATGGAGAGAAGCTCGGGATAGTAGTGAAAGTGATTGCGCCCATTGAGACGGATGGGCGAGAGAAACAGCGGGTAGGTGTGGTCGGCCGGCCGGGGCTCGAAAGGCAGAGAGCCCCAGGCCGGGGGGACGACCAGCCCGACCTCTACCTGGGGGTCGAGCTGGTTGAGATATTCGAGTTTAGTCCGGTAGCTTGCGCTGACGCAGGCTTTGGAGATCATGAGTACGCGCACGGGGTGCCCTCCTGGGTTATGACGGACTGCTGCTCGTGTCCTGGCTCTCAGTCCACGCGGCTTTCATCCAGCTTTCAAAAATGGCCTTTTGGGCTGGAGTGGGATCTTTCACCGGGGTAATCAGGACCTTGTCAAACGGCTGGGCTGCAAGCACCAGGGAAGTCGACTGGAGCTGTCCGCGGCGGAAGAAGTTGATGGTGACGGTATCGCCTATCTGGTGATCGTCAAGAATCCGATTCTTCAAATCGTCGGCCGTTTTGATCTGGTAGCCGTTGAGCCCTAGGATCTGGTCCCCGGCATTGAGCACAGCGGCCGCAGGCCCTGAAGTGTAGGAGTTTTTGACTACGAGCGCGTGGCCGCCTTCGACCTTGGTCTCAATGCCCAGCCAGGGCAAGGGGGTCTGCGGCTTTTCGTCTGCAGCGATCAGCTTTTGGGCGCCGCTCCCGTCATCGTCATCGTCTTCCCCGTGGGGGGCGTACAGGCGCTCCACGGTTAATCCAGCCGCCGCCAGCGCACTGTCCAGGGGCATGGGGTCTGTGGAGTGGATATAGCGCGCAAAGAAGTCTGCGAAGGAGCTTTGGGTGACCTCCTCCACCGTGTCCTGATAGACAGATTCGGGGAAGCCGGTGCCCTGGGCGCCGTAGCGCTCATACAGTTTGCGCAAAACGTCGTCAAGCGAGGCGCGGTTGTCTGTCCGCCTGCGGATTTCCAGATCCAGGCAGGTCCCCGCCAAGTCGCCATTGAGATAATAGGAGATGGTGCGGTTGACGGAGTCCTCATCAGGCTTGTAGAGTTTGATCCATGTGTCGAAACTGGATTCGGACAGTGACTGCACAAACCGTCCCGGCTGCTTTTCGTACGCCGCAATTTTTTTGCCCAGCCCCGACAGGTAGTCTTTCACGGAGTACAGCCCAGAGCGGCGCAGACTGACATAGGCATAATAGTCGGTAAATCCTTCCATGGCCCAGAGCAGGTGGGTGTACACTTCCTTGTTATAGTCGAACGGTCCCAGCATGTCCGGGTGAATCCGCTTGACATTCCAGAGGTGGAAGAACTCATGGGAGATGAGGCCCAAAACCTTGCGGTAGTTTTTCCAAGGGCGGAATGCAAAGCGCTCGACTCCGCAGGTGGTGGAGTTCAGATGTTCCAGACCGCCTGTGGACTTGTCCATCAGATGCAGAATAAAGGTGTAGTGGTCGTACGGCAGCGACCCGAAAATGGCGCGCTGGGCAGTGACGATCTTTTTGACGTCTCCGGTCAGCTGGGCCAGATCTTCATTGCCATGCCCCCACACAGCCAGAGTGTGGAGCTTGCCGTCCACCTCGAATGTGCTGAGGGTCTGTGTGCCGACTTCAAAGGGGCTGTCAATGAGCACGTCATAATCCGGGGCCTTGTACTGGCCCGGCTCTTCTTCCCCCTGGTCCAATCCTGTGGATGCCTGCCAGCCGGGAGGCGCCTCCAGCCTGATGTAATAAGGGGCATCTTTGTAGTCATCCACCAGCAAGAAGAGCTGGGCGCCGTTCCAGTAGGCATGGCTCTGGTCGAGGTGGCTGGTGGCGACACCCAGTTCAAATGCATAAACCTGATAGCGGACCCGCACTGGGCCGTCTTCAAACGTCTCAAATTCCCAGGCGTTCTTGGAAGCATGGTGGACACTCAGGGCACGGCCCTGAGAAGAGACCTCGAGACCGAACAGGTGGCGCGCATAATCCTCCACTTCGTAGGACCCCGGGGTCCACACCGGCAAGGTCAGCACATGGCGGCCTTTGGGAAGCTGTTCGATTTCCAGGGTGAGGTGGTACACATGCAGTCCCGGTTCGAGAAAACTGACGGTAAACGAAAATGTGGGAACCACGGAATATCCTCCTTTTATGTACAGCACAGGCAGATTGCTGATGATAGCATAACCATTTTGATTAAGAGCGGCCCGCTGTGTGGGCGTACTGTCCCAAAAGCCTGGCCGCGCGCTTAAGCGTCTCCTCGCTTTCTGTCAGGGAGATGCGGATAAAGCCTTCCCCGCCTTCTCCAAACCCGCGGCCAGGGGCGACAATCAGAGCCGTCTGGCGCGCCAGTTCTTCGGCAAAGGGGACTGAGGGCGGGGCGCCTGGGGGCAGGGGAATCCACTGGAATATCGATCCCTGAGCCGCTGGAACACTCCAGCCTTCTTCCGCCAAGGCCGAGAGAAAATGGTCGCGGCGCTGCTGGTAGAGAGCGCGCACAGCCTCTACCGCGGCAGCGGGGCTGTCAAGCGCTGTGATGGCAGCTTCCTGTATGGCTCCATACTGGCTGCAGCTGAGATGATCCTGCAAAGTTTCCAGGTAACGGATGAGTTCAGGGTTGCCAGCTGCGAAGCCCAGCCGGAATCCTGCCATGTTGTAGGACTTGGAAACCGTCGTGAATTCTATCCCGGCGGCCTTCCCGCCCGGCCTGGCCAGAAGGCTCACCGCCCGCATCCCATCATAGACGATGTCCCCGTAAGCCAGGTCATGGGCAAGCACAGTGCCTGTCTCCAGGGCTTGGGCAATAACGGCATCAAAAAAAGCCGCGGGGGCGATGCGGCCGGTCGGGTTGTTGGGGTAGTTCAAAAATGCCAG
>DAHWJO010000160.1:0-7547 GCA_027344105.1 Sulfobacillus sp. | reverse complement strand
TGCCTGGCATCAACACCATGTGCAAGATCAAGGGATGACGGGCATGGGTCCAGCCTCTCCGGCAATTCCCGGGGGTCCTGTGTGGACCCCCGAGCACCAGCGGGCTGACCGCGTGCAGGATTTCCTGGAATTTGCGGTGAGCCAAGGACGCCCCGTGCGGCGCGTGCGCCGCACGGGCCGCATTCTTGCGGAGGCAGCGACCTGGATCTACTCCACCCACACCGATTGGAGCGCCATGACGTTGGCCCGCTGGGGGGACTATCTCACTACGATCGTCCCGGCGGGACCGCCCATGGATGCGCCGCGATTATTTCCCGTCGTCGATGCCCTCTATGAATTTTATGCGTTTTGGTGGTGGATCGATCCGCCATTTCTCCCATATCAGCCCTGGCCCCAGCAGGAACGCCGGCGTCATCAATGGGTGCAACATTGGTGGAGTTACCGCGCACATCTCCAGGACTTCCCCGGGGACTTTCACGACCCGCTGCCATTTTAACGGGGCATACTAGGGGGCCGATCCAGGTTGATCGGCCCCTTTGCTATGCCCAAAGGGCGGCCAGCTAACGTGAGAAAACTGTGGACGTCGATCCTGAGACTCGACACGACTGTGAGGCTTCTGTTCGATACCCGGCAATGACATTATGTGAAGGGAGATATACGTGATTCTCATATCCGAAGTCATGCATCCTGCCGGACTAAAGCTGCTCAATGCCTATGAGGTGCATTATGACCCTGACCTTTATGCCAACCGTTCTGCCCTGCTGCACTGGGCGGCCAACGCAGACGCTCTTATTGTCCGCAATCAAACCCAAGTGGATTCGGCCCTTCTGTCCCAAGCCCCCCGTCTCGCCGCTGTAGGCCGATTGGGAGTGGGGCTGGACAATTTGGATATGGCACTGTTGGTGCAGAGGAAGATTCCGGTCATTGTCCCGTATGGAGCCAATGCTCCGGCCGTAGCGGAGTACGTGGTGGGTTCCATGATTGCTTTTCGCCGCCACGTGTTGTGTCTGGTTGACCAGGTCCGAAATGGATTGTGGATGCGCGATATGAGCGGAACCGAGGTAGGGGGAAAAACTCTCGGGATCGTGGGGTACGGGGCGACAGGGAAAGCGGTGGCGCAAAGGGCTCATGCCCTGGGGATGGATGTCAGCGTCTATGATCCCGGCGCCGACGTCCCAGACACATGGCGCTCCCCTTCCCTGTCCGCTCTCTTTTCGCGGTCCGCCACGGTGAGTTTGCACACCCCCCTCACGGCTAAGACCCGTCACATGGTCAACCGGAACACCTTGGATGAGCTGCCCGAGGGAGCTCTCGTCATCAACACGGCCCGCGGTGAACTGATTGATGAACAGGCGCTGGCCTTGGCGTTGGCGTCTGGGCGTTTAGGCGGAGCCATTCTGGATGTTCGGGAAGACGAACCGCCGCCGGCCCATGATGTGCTGCGAGCCATCAAAAATGTCTGGCTCACACCCCATATTGCCGGCCTCACTCAGGATAGCCAAATCGCTATCGCCCAAAGGGTTGCAGCCCGCATTGATGAGATTTTGAGGTCGGAAGCGGGACTCTTGTGATGTGAAGACCCCAGACCAGTGATAGCCCGGGGTCTTCGGCCCTGCGGCTGGGGTTAACGCTCGGCCGGGGTTTGAACGGGCGTCACCTGTGTCCTCACCTTGTGTCCCACCGAAATCAGGGGATAGGTCAAGGCGGCGGCCGCGCCGCCGATCACCTGGGCAAGAATATACACCCAGACGCTGCCCCAGATATCAGGTCCGCCGAGTACCCAGTCGGCGAATGCCGGTCCGAGGGTGCGCGCCGGGTTGATGGCGGCGCCGGACACATTTCCCAACAACACGATCAGCCCGGCGATATTCAGCGCAATAATCAGGCCCGCCCATCCCTGCGGCGCCTTTTTATTCAGGGCCAAACCATGCACGCCCAGGACCAGAGCGAATGTGCCGATAGATTCTGCAATTCCCGCGCGCCATAAGGCGATACCTGGAAATGGAGCAGCAGCGCCCAGACCGCCAACGAGCCACGCTTGACGTCCGAAAACCAGCGCAATGGCGAAAGCCCCGAGAATGGCACCCGCAAACTGAGCAATCCAGTATCCCACCGCCTCTCCCGCCGACATTTGCTTCCTCATCAGGATGGATAGCGTCACCGCAGGATTGATATGGGCCCCGCTGACTGGGCCAAAAACGTAAATCATGGTCATAATGGCGAAGGCAAATGCCAAGCCGATCGCAAGCCAGTCTGCACTGCCCCCCAAGGCCCCAATGCCGATGTCGCTTGGGGTGTACCGCGGAGCGCCATGGCTGAGGATCAAGGTCATGGCGGCGGTTCCGGCACCGACAAACACCAAGAAGAAGATACCGATGCCTTCCGCCCACATCTTCTGCCATAAAGTGTATTCTTCCGTCATAATGCCTCCTCTCCTGAGGTTGTTTTGCCCGTGGTATCGCGCAAAATGCTATAGGAAAACAATGACGGCAGGGAACCGTTAAATTTCCCCTGCCGCCAATTTGGCGAGACTATATTAAGCGTTCGGGTGGATGAGTACTTTGGTGTATCCTTCAATACGCTTGTCAAACTTCTCGTACGCTGCGGGAGCTTCATCAATGTCGATCTCGTGCGACACCACAAAACTAGGGGTGGCGCGGCCTGCGATTATCATGTCCCGCAGCTGGCGGTTGTAGTGCTTGACGTTGCACTGCCCAGTGCCGATGGACAAACCTTTCTCAAAGAATTTCCCGAAGGGAAACATCAAGTAACCCTCTTTGGCATGCGGGTCCACACCGCCCGGGTCTGACGGCACATAGAGTCCCGGCACGCCGATCCCGCCTGTTGCCCGCACTACCCGGACCATTGACACGAGAACGGTGTTGGGGACTTCCTTGCCCCCGCTGACCGCCTGGTATCCCACGGCATCAACGGCCCGGTCTACCATTTCGCCGTGACGCAACTGGAGGATTTGCTCTACGGCGTCTGCCTTGTCAAAGTTTATGGGGATGGCCCCGATGGACTGGGCCTTGGCGAGACGCTCTGGAACCCGGTCGACGCTATAGACTTCTGACGCTCCGCGCAATATCGCACTATAGGCAGCCATGAGCCCTACCGGTCCACCTCCAAAGATGACGACGGACTCTCCCGGTTGAAATCCAGACAGGCTGACGCCATGCCATCCCGTGGGAAAAATGTCCGCCAGCAGCGCAAAATCTGCTTCATGCTCGGTCCCTGGCGGCAAACTCAGCGCATTGAAATCTGCCCACGGCACCCGGAGATACTGAGCTTGCCCACCCGGATAGGGTCCCATGGCTACGTACCCATATGCCCCGCCAGCAAACCCGGGGTTGACTTCCGTGCAAAATGCTGTGTAACCCGCTTCGCAGTTGCGGCAGTGGCCGCAACCGACGTTAAATGGCATGACTACCCGTTCACCCACTTTGAGGCGGGAGACACCGGCGCCGATTTCTGTCACAACCCCCATGTTCTCGTGCCCGAAAATGATCCCCGGCTCCGCTGCCGTGCGGCCTTCATACATATGGAGGTCAGAACCGCATATGCATGTGGTGGTCACTTTGACAATGGCATCATTAGGATGCAGGATCTTAGGCTCGGGGACGGTCTTCACGGTGACGGAAAATGGCTTTTCATAGACAACAGCTTTCACGCATAATCACCCTTTCCACAGGTCTTGATGACGTTCCCAGCTATTTATGCTTGTGGAACTGTTCGGATAATTCGCCAAGGTCAGATAGGCTTCCTTGTTGCTGCGCAAAGATTGGACTGCATCACAGTCAATTGTGCTCGAATTTGGACCATGCAGCCATGCGCATAAAAAAACGGCACAATTCCACAAGGGATTTGCGCCAAGGGCCAATCGCTCGCTGACCGCAACCGCGTGAACGGTTACGAAATTACAGAGAAGGAGCCATATCCAACAAACTCATTGCCTGCAAAGCAATCCAGATCTCTGCCACACTATTGGTATCCTTAAAGTTCTGGTTCAAGATCTGCTCCGCTTGATGAATCCGGTAAATGACCGTATTTTTATGAACAAACAGGGATCCTGCAACTTTTGCCACCGACTGATGATATTCCAAGTATTTGTAAAGGGTTCGCAATGTGTCCTGGTGTTCCGGGGACAAGAGGGGCCCGAGGGTGTCAACAACCAAGCGCCGAAGGTTTTCGGGGCTGATATTGGCCAAATAAGTCAGAAAGTGACGGTCAAAGCGTTGGTTCAACAGGCCCGAAACCTGCCCATGCGCTGCAAAGTCCATCAAGCGGTTGATATGATGCAGTCTGTTAACAAGAACACTGGCAGCTGGACACTGGTCCCAGTAAATAGCGATAGGCACAGCCGGATACAGAGCTGACCATTCCCGCAAAAGCGCCGACAGCCTTGTAGCCCAGACATCGCCGGAGGTTTCCGGCAACAGCGCCCACATCCCGTTGGGCCGCCACCCGAGGAACGGAAAAGATGGGTCATACCGCCACAAATGGGCTAAAAGAAACTGGCGCAGCAGATGCATTTGCTGAAACGGCAGCGGCTGCACAATCTGCACCGCGGTGACCGTCCAGGGGGGATCGGAAAGATTGCACAGCTGCATTAACAGATAGGTCTCGTCCTGGAGCCCTTCCGCCAGCAGGCGTGAGACCTTCTCGCCGCGGCGCTCGCCTTCGATCTCCCCCCACTTTTCCAACTGGGCGGCCGCGCCCGAAAGTTCCATGGCCAACTCGCGGGTCGCGGGCGTTGGCGACAGGGGACCTTGGGAATACAGTGTGCCAAACCGCTCCTCGTAAAACGTCAGGGGCAGCGAGTAATGAATCGACGGCATGGGACGGCCAGGCGTTTCATAGAACGCCACGCCGTAACGGTCCACTAACTTTATCCAGGTTCCGGGGAACAGTGCCTGCCATTTTTTACACACCGCCTGCAATATCGCCACTGCTCGCTCGCCTTGCAGCCGGCTATCATCGGAAGCGCTATAAATGTTAAGTTTTTTCTCGTGTGAGTCTGGAACAATCACCGAAGAGCCCTCCCTCTTTGCGACGCAACCCGAATCAAAGCCGCTCATACCGCTGTAGCCGTCTCCACCTTAGTGACTGTATTTTCCAAATTATAAATATTCGGGATGAATATCTCAAGGGCGGGCCTTCTGAGACGGTGGTCATCGCCCGCTGAAAGGGGGGAAAGTGTGCAGGGGCAATCGGCGGCGGTCAGACAGGCGCAGCCAGGGAGACAAAGTCTTTCGCCTGGCTGCTTCCGGAGTTATTTTACTTGCCCGCGTTGCTTCTCTTCACTGCCCGTGGACGCTCGGCTACAATTTCATACTGCAGCATCGTGCCGTACCGGAATGAGGCCCGGCCTAATTCCAGATAGCGGCGGAGGTCCCTGTAAGCCCCGGATTGCACGGACTCCACTGTGTCTCGCGTCCTGCGGAGCCGGATCAGCCACTCTTCCAGCGTCCGCACGTAGTCGGCCGTGGAATTTTCAACCCGGAGCACCCTGAGGCCAGCGTTTTCCATCGCCTGCAACTCCTCAGACAGAGTCGTGGCATGGGAGTATCCGAAAATGTCCCGGAGAATGAAATGCGAGGCCCGGGTGTCCAATCCCTCACCCGCATGATCCGGCAAGTAGGTCTCGGAAATCACAAGCCGGCCCCCTGGCCGCAAAGCTTGGGCCACACGCTTCATAATTTCTTGGCGCTCTTCCATATGGACTATGCTACCGATAAAGCTGATGCCGTCCCAAGATTCATTATCAAGCGGATATTCCAGAAACGGACGCACCATGGTGCGGACGAGAGAATCCATTCCTTCTTTCTTGGCCTTATTCATGCCGTACTGCGCTTGGTTGGGGCTTAAGGTGAGCCCCGTGACGTCGGATCCTCTGCGCAATGCCAGGTAGAGAGCCAAAGAGCCCCACCCGCACCCAACGTCAAGTATCTTCGACTGCGGGCCGGCCAGCAACCACGAGGCATAGGCCTCCATTTTTGACTCTTGGGCTTGTTCGAGAGTCATTGCCGGTTCAGGAAAAAAGGCCGCGCTATAATTCATCCATGAATCAAGAAAACAGGAAAAGAGTTCAGGTGGGGCATCATAATGCTCACGGACCAGCGCTTCACGGTCATGACGGTCATCATCCACGGTGTTGCCTCCTATCTCGTGCCATTCACCAGCGGTCCTGAGTGCCGGAAAGTTCAAGGACTCATGCGGTCATTGAGACCTGTAAGTTCCTTAATACAATCTACCACATTAAGAAAGTTTTGGGGATGGATCGCATTCTGATTGGCGGAGCCCGAAATGCTGGCTGGCGGTTGCAGCGCTTGGTCCAGGGTGTGTGAGCCGGATGGCAATTTAAGACGACCCTGAACCAACGGCCCGGTAGGACTGTTCTTGCTTGGCATGGGGCCGTGCGCTATCAGATCCCGGGTGGCGGGGAGTCTTCGCGGATCCGCCGCAGCTTCTCGACAACCAGGCGAATCGCCAGAGCGTCATCCAGATACCCGATAGGAAAAAGGTAGTCGGGAATGGCGTCGGCGGACAGGACGAAATAAAGCAAGGCGCTTCCAGCCACTGGACGTTCCGGGGCAGCGGGCGGAAGCGCGAGGTAATGTTGGAACATCTCCTCCAGCTCAGAGATTAGCGGACCAATGCCGGCCACCTGAGAAACCTTCCGCGGAAATTCCGTCCGGATAATCCTTTCCCCCTCGGGGGTCTGGGAAAACAGTTCGTATTTGTGCAGTTCGGCCACAATCTGACTTTCTAAACAGCTGATGTTCAGCGGGTCATAGCCAGAAGAAATTTCTCCTAGGAGCGGCGCCAAGGCACTCCAGCCTGGGCCGCTAGCAAGAGCGGGGGTCGCGGGCTCTTCCGGCAGCGCGATATATGGGGCCAATTTGCGCCGCTGCGCCGCCGTGGCCTGCCGCTTGCCGTTGACCAGCCGTGACAGGGTGGAAACATGGACCCCGGAAATCATCGCAAACTGGCGTAGAGACAGTGAATGGTTGTGCAGATAGTCTGTGATGGCCTTGCCTAGTGGATTCGAAGCCGCATCTTCCATAACCGTCCTCCCCTTCCGCCAGTCTAGATTCTACCGGTGTTGCCACCCGCGGAAACATTGCATCAACAGCCGTCACCCTTGCCAACAGCCAGCCGTACTATGAACCGTAAGCGCAAGGTGCCTATCCCTTTATGCTATGACTTCGCACCACCTGTGGCGCATGGACCTGCAGGAACTGCAGAGGGAGGATTTTCATGAGTTCGCATAACGAGTCGCCGCTGAACAAAGGATCCGGTCTGCCTGTGGATTTGCATGATGGAAAATTAACGAGGACGCTGCTGTCTTCCCGGCCGCCGGTAGGGTTTTGGCAATACGCTCTGATCATCTGGGCGGCATTGGGCCCTGGGGTCCTGGCGATTATTGGCGACAACGACGCCGGCGGTGATATTGCCTATGCGGTGACAGGAGTCCGCTTCGGAATCAGCGGCTTCATTCCTCTTATCCTGTGTCTCGGCATTGTCACCTATACGGTTCAAGAAAT
>DAHWJO010000015.1:0-36519 GCA_027344105.1 Sulfobacillus sp. | reverse complement strand
GGCTGCCCGCCGACCGTGCGCGGCGCCGAGAACACAAAACAGCCGCCAGCATACAGAGTGGATCCGGTTTTCACCCCGGTAATCCCGTCGTGGCCCACCAGATAATTGAAGTTTTCGATGGCGGTCTTGCCGCCCGGCCACGAAATTTGCGGCATGGCGACAATTTCCCGAAATACCGGAATGGCCATCGCTTTTTCAGCTAAGATGGTTTCATCCCGCGGAGTGCTTACGTTCCCCGGGTTCAGCCCGCTGGGACCGACAAAGTGCGTCTTCGTCAGCCCAAAGGCCTGCGCCTGCTGGTTCATTTGCTGCGTAAAGGAGGCCGATGAACCTGAAACCCACCGGGCCACGATATGGGCAATATTGTTTCCCGACGCCACCAGCAGACCTTCCAGGAGCTTTCGCTCCGAGATCTTTTCGCCCTCAGTCACCATCGCCACAGACTGCCGGCTCTGAACATCCTGCTGGTACTCCTGGACATCCTTGGCTGTAATCGTCACGGACGGACCAGACCCGTAGACGCTCAGAGGATACTTCTTCAGCAAGAGATAGGCTGTCATCATTTTGGTAACACTGCCGACGGGAATCGCCTGGTCCGGCCCCGCTTCCCCGACCGTTCCGCCCGGGCTGACGGCCAGATATGATTCCGCTCCATTTGGCCAAGCCATGTGCAGTGCTGTTGCCGCAGCCGGCGGCTTCAGCACCGTCTTGACGCTGACAGCCCCCACTGGCCGCGCCACCTGCACCCCAGCCGCTATCACCACCACTGCCCCTATTCCTGCAAGATAACCCCATCGCGCCACACTGCAAGCCCCTTTCTATCCACTCTCGATAACAACGCTCACAGAAAAAACGCCCAGAACCGTCTCTGGGTTACGCGCCCGCGCCTATTTTACAAAAAATGCGCTCACAGCCGGTGTGCTTCCGCCGCGGAATTATCCTCAGGCTCTTGCTCACCGTATTCCCTATAAAAACTGTACGACAGTCCGCAAAGTTTGGGTAGGGGTTTGCGGACTGTCAATGTTTGGCGGACAGGCATTTGCCGTACCGGCACCTGTTAAAGGTGGGCTCTTTGGCCCCGCTCTCAGGTCTCTTCAGGCGCGGGGCTGCTGCAGATTCGGAGGTCCCTGCGGTTCCCGCAGATAAGAAACGGAGCGGTATTCGCCGTCCCACAGCACCTGGGTGGCAGAGGGAGGCGTGGACGCCACGATGCCTCCTGCTGCGACCACCCACCGCGGACGCGGCAGAAGGCGGAGAGCATCAGTGGCGGTCGGCACATCGAAAATGGCAAGATCCGCACGCATGCCTTCCTCGATTCCATAATCCTCGAGCTGCATGGCTTTCGCTCCCGCGTAGGTAATGCTGTCAAAACAGGCTTTCAGCTCCTCGGTGCCAGTGAGCTGCCCGACGTGAGCGAGCATCGACGCCACAAACAGCTGGCTGCCCGATCCCAGAGGGTACCAGGGGTCCATGATCGAGTCATGACCTGCCGCTACAGGCACTCCCGCTGCCATCAGCTCTTTCACGCGAGTCATTCCGCGCCGTTTGGGATAGGTGTCGAATCTTCCCTGCAGCACCACATTATCGAGCGGGTTGGCCACTACGAGCATGCCCGCCTGTGCCAAAATGCGAATCAGCTTGAACGCATAGGCGTCATTATAAGAGCCCATCGCCGTCGTGTGGCTGGCGGTCACCTGCCCGGCCATACCGTACTGGCTCGTCAGTTTAGCCATAGTCTCCACAAATCGGGACTGGTCATCATCAGTCTCATCACAGTGAATATCCACAGGCTTATGATACCGGGCGGCCAGTTCAAATGCATACTCCACGTCACGGATGCCATCCTCTCTGGTCCATTCATAGTGGGGAATGCCGCCGACGACGTCCGCTCCGAGGCGCATGGCTTCCTCCATCAGGAGGGGGCCGTCGGGAAAACAGAAGATGCCGTCCTGCGGGAAGGCCACCAGTTGCAGAGTCACCCAGGGGCGTACCTTCTCCCGCACTTTGATCAGTGCCCGCAACGCCGTCAGATCGGGATCACAAATATCGACATGAGAGCGGATTTTCAGCACCCCATGTCCTACATGCCACCGGATCGCCTCCTCAGCACGGGCTATGACGTCTTCCTCAGTCAGATAGGGCTTGCGCTGCCCCCACCGCTCAATGCCTTCGATGAGGGTCCCGCTGTGATTGGGAGACGGGAAACCTTCTGTCAGCGCCGCATCCAAGTGCACATGAGCGTCAACCAGAGCGGGAACCATCAATCCCCCCTCGGCATCAATGTCCGCCACAAAGCTCTCTTGCGCCCTCCCCACCCGCATAATTTTCCCCTGTTCGATCGTGACCTGCACCAGGCTGCTGCCAGATCCCACCCGGACATTCTTGATTCTCAGTGCACCGCTGGCGTTTTCCATGTTCTGACCCCTTTCCCGTGTCAATGCGGATCATTCAACAACTTGAAACGCAACCCAAAAAATCTGCGCCTTGTGGCTGAACATATTGCGCTCCAGGCAATCCTTCTTTTTACTGGCCACTCCGATGTTTTCCGCTGACGCAAGGCGGAGAGCGCCGGAAAGAGAGCGGCAGGCGCAAGGATCTCAGCTTTTGATTTTACATCGGTCTGCGCTGAATTTACTGTCCGCCCGCACAAAGTCCTGGGTCCCCCCGCCCCGTTCCGCCATGCCGTGGGGATACAGCTTTTGGCATACCCAGCCCTAAACCTCGCGCCCGGCGCCTGCGGTTATTGCCGGTAGCATCTATAAGGCTATTGGCACCAAGTGCTATGATCTGTTATCATACACTCGCTGCCATATCCTATCCCCTCCTAAAACTGGCTTTTATTTCCACATGTGCCTAATTCTAAGCATAAGCGACATATTTGTATTCCACAACCTGTCATTGCCAATATTGGCATATTATTCACTCTGGCATCGAATGACAAATTCAACGGTTTTTCGTATAGTTTCGGCGACTCCACGACGCCGAATCGTAATTGAATAATTACGTACGGGGGATTACTGGGATGTAATCCAGGGTGAATCTGCCGTGACATCGGCAGTAGGGCTCCTTCAGCCCGAACCAGCGAACTAACCTCGAAGGCAATACCCGAAGGAAGGGAGCCTATTTCTTGAATCTATCACCGTCAAAGAAGGTTGCTGCAGGTATTGCTGCCGGCTTATTGAGTTTGCCCATAGTCTTTGGACTATCCGCATCGTCTCATTCATCATCCGCGCACTTAGGCTTCGCTTCAGCTAAATCTAGCGCCAGTCCCCGGTTTCTGTCCACCCGCACCATCACGGTTCAGCCCGGTGACACGCTGAGCAGCATCGCCGCGCAATTTCACACGACCGTGTCCGCCCTGGCCAGCTTAAACCACATCGCCAATCCCAACCAAATACGGGTGGGACAAGTGCTGGCCTTAACGGCCGGATCAAACGGCGGCTCCGCGGTAGCGAGTGTTGGTCTGCCGTTTACGGCATCCCGTTCCACCTACACCGTACAGGCAGGCAACACACTCGGCAGCATCGCCTCTCAGTTCCATGTTTCTGTCTCTCAGCTGATGTCCTGGAACCACTTGTCCAACCCCAACCTCATCAGCGTTGGGCAGGTGCTGGTAATCGGCGGCGGAAGCTCGCAGGCAGCGCCGGCGGCAGGCAGCACGGCTCCCGCAGCAGGCAGCCGCTATGTCGTGGAACCCGGCAATACATTGGCTGGCATTGCGCAGCAATTCGGACTTTCATGGCAAACCCTTGCCTCTTTTAATCACATAGGCAACCCCAACGCGCTGGAAGTCGGGCAGGTGCTAGCTATTCCTTCCGGCTCGCAGGCGTCAACGACCGCCGCGGCAGACCTGCCTGTGCAAAATCCTTCCGTGAGTTTTGGACAAGCTATTGTCCAGACCGCTGAAAACAACCTGGGCGTCCCTTACGTCTGGGGCGGAACGTCCCCGGCTACAGGGTTTGACTGTTC
Source organism: Sulfobacillus sp. (assembly GCA_027344105.1). Classification (GTDB taxonomy): domain Bacteria; phylum Bacillota; class Sulfobacillia; order Sulfobacillales; family Sulfobacillaceae; genus Sulfobacillus. The sequence goes on along the minus strand of DAHWJO010000015.1, from coordinate 32,550 downwards.
AGGTCTGGTGCAGTATGTCTTCCAGCAAAACGGAATTCCCATGCCCCGCACTAGCTGGGCACAATATTCCTATGTAACCAAAATTCCGGAGTCACAGTTGCAGCCCGGAGATCTTGTCTTTTTCAGCACGTACGGGGCAGGCGCTTCCCATGTAGGCATTTACATTGGCTCCGATCCATCGCTGGGTTACTCGCAAGCTTTTATTCAAGCCCCCGAACCCGGTCAGACCGTCATGATTGCCAATCTTGACGCTCCTTTTTATGTGAGCCACTATTACGGAGCAGGAGTAGTCAGTCAGTAATACGGCCGAACAATAAATAAAAGAGAGGACACAGGTCCTCTCTTTTATTTATTGTCCAACCTGTCACCCATAGGGGCACCGTGGCGTTATTTCTCCAGAAGGGGGAACCTCAATCTATGCAATTCAATCAGGTCGTCCTGATAGGCCAGGGAGTGCTGACTCCTTGGATGAAACCGGACGAAAACTTGCTCCTGCATCATGCCGTCATGGACCCGCAAGAGAACGCATGGCACGTTGTCTATACGGTCTCCCGGGGCGAAGACCGCGTCTACTATCATATCGTCATGGATGGGCAGGGAAATATTCACCGTCTGAGCGAGGAAATGGAGCCGTAAACCGGAGAATGAAGGCTGCGCAGGTCAGCAGGACCATTATTAATCGACATAGCCGACGGTGCCCTGCAGGGCTTTGAGAATTCGTTCATAATGCCCGGGGTGGAATTCCTCAGGCCGTGGCAACTCGCCAGGCTTGCACCAGACAACTTCAAGCACTTCCTCCGGCTGCGGGTTCAGCGTCCCTCCGGCGAATTGTCCCCGGACGACCACATGGTAAAGGTGGTGCGCAGTGACGCGCCGGTCCATCCAGTTGTCAAAAACCCCCACCAAATTGTCGACACTCATCACAATGCCGGTTTCCTCCACAACCTCGCGCCGCACCGCCTCACTAGGAGCCTCTCCGAGCTCCACCGCGCCGCCCGGCAGAGCCCATTGTCTTGTGTCGCCGCGCCGGATCAGCAAAATATCGGAGTCCCGAAATACCGCGCCATCCACCCCCACCTTCGGTGTCACGGGAGTAATACGGCTCAATGGCGGAACATCCGTCGGGAGAGCCCGTAAAGTTCTGGCCATTTCCTCAATCCGCGCGTACCGCTTCTTGTCATATGTATTGTTCGCATAATGCTGTCCATCCAGTGACAGCGCCTCGAGAATCTCCGCAATCCGTGCCGGCGTCAATGGCTTTTCTGGTCGATTCACACAGCCGCCCTCCCTTCTCACATTGCCACGGATCTACTGCTTCACGCACCCCCGTCATATTATGCCCGGGTCGCTGAAAACATCTTGGCGCTCTCGAACACGCGCTCCAGTGTACGCAGACTGTCAGGAAGTGTGACGAGGTACGTCCCCGCATCCCGCCAGACGCGGTATTCAGTCGAATCTGCATCATACTGCAGCGCGTGGGCCACAAAAACCTCGGCGTACGTTTTAGGACACTGCCCGCGGTTTTTCATCCGCATAAACAACCCCGCTGGCATGCGGCCGATAATGCCCACCGCAATCACCTCCGCGCCTTCGCACGTCTTCACGCTCATATCCCAGTAGACATAACCCCGCTCCACCCGTAAAGGCTCCTGCGCACATGCTGCCAGCATAGGCCGACACCTCCCCCCTCAATGAATACAAATTTTCGACATTCAAGAAGAATATTCCTGCTTGTCAGCTGCATGGTTAGAATTTTTTTGGATCGCCGCCCACATGGTGCTACGAGGGCCGCACTTCCAGCAAAATATTGGCGCTGACCACCTTGCTATCGGCATGGCAGATCCAGGCCTCATCAATTTCCAGCTCCATGATTTCCGGCACCTCGTCCACCAGGCGCGATACCCGCAAGAAGAACTCCGCTAAAACCTCCGCACAAAAGGGCGTTGTCTGCCGGCCTTTCAATAAAGACTGGGCAAAAGCCGCCGCGTCACGGTCGGTCAGGGGAATAAGGCGGCTGTGGCTGGACGCGTCCTGAGCAGCTGCCGTGGCGGTTAAAATGGGGCCAAACAGCGGGTCCATATGGGAACGCACACCCAGGCGGCAAAATCCTTGGTCCTGCTCGGTCAGGGCCAGTTGGCTTCTCAGTCCCACCAGGTCCAGCAGTTGGCTGGCCCTGACCGGACCAATCCATGAGGATTCCTGGCGCTCTGCCAGCTCTGCGCCAGGGCCCTCGCCTCTTCGAGATGGGTATCAGCCAGATCCGGCAGCCTGCCCAGCGGCTGTCTTTGATATTCAGCGTACCGCGTCAGCTGTCCAAGCGCCCGTACCGCCAGTTCAGGGAAAGGGTAGACGGGGATGCGGAAACTGCTGCCGGCGATGTAGTCGATCGGCCCGTGCCCCATCATCAGAAAATTGGCCAGCACCGGCTTTGTAAGCCCGCACTTCTCCACAGCCTGGCGGATCGCATCGGAGACTCCCTGCGCTTCCGAAATTCCGACGGGGATGAACAGGACGATGACCGCATCCACTGACGGGTCGACCAGTGCCGCGCTCAAGTCATCATAATAGCGCTGGCCCAGAGCATCAAAGCCAAGATCCACAGGCGGGCCCGCTAATTGCAGGCCCACCGCTTCGGTGGCGTCGACCGTAATCACAGCAGCTCCCGCGGCATTGGTAATGACCCGGACGCGGTTGCCATGGGGGAGCGGCACTGATCCCAGCAGGGCGGCAATATCGAACAACTCCTGCAGAGTGTCGGCACGGATGATCCCCGTCTGATGGAATAGGGCTTGCACCGCGATTTCATCGCCAAGGCTCTGCTGGCGGGACTCCGCCCCAAAAGCGGAATCGATGGTCCGCGCACTCTTGACTGCCAGGATCGGCTTGCGTTGAGAGAGGCGGCGGGCAATGCGGGAAAATTTGCGGGGGTTGCCAAAGGATTCCAGATAGAGCAGAATCATCGCGGTCGCTGGATCATCCTCCCAATATTGCAGCAGGTCATTGGAGGATACGTCCGCTTTGTTGCCCGTGCTGGCAAAGCTGGACACGCCGACTCCCATGCGGGAGGCATAATCCAGGATCGCGATGCCCAGCGCCCCTGACTGGCTGGCAATGGCCACCTTCCCGGACGGCGGCAGCGCTGGCGCAAAACTGGCGTTCAGCTGTTTTTCTGGATGGGTGTTGAGCAACCCCAGAGAATTCGGACCCACGAGCCGGATTCCGTGCCGCCGCAGCTTGGCTGTAATCTCCTGCTCGAGGATGGCGCCTTCCTCATCTTTGTCGGAAAAACCAGCCGACGTGATCAGAACCGCCTTCACCCCGGCTTCGATGCAGTCATCCACCACGCTTTGGACTTGGTCCCGGGCCACGACAATAACCGCCAGGTCCACGGCATCGGGCACATCTTGTACTGAAGGGTACGCCCTCACCCCCAGGACGGCTTTGGCACTGGAGTTGACGGGATAGACGACGCCGTTGAAAGGGCCGGCGAGGACATGGCTCAGCAGCAAGTGGCCCAGGCGGTGGGAGTCGCGCGATGCCCCCACCACGGCAACTACGGCGGGTTCAAAAAAGGGCCGCAGGGAGGCGGCGGTCGCCAATTTTTCCCGGGTCTCCTGCAGGGCATGGGTTCTCTCCGTCTGCTGAAGCGGCAACACGAGGTGGATCACTCCGGACTCCTGCTTTTCGTGGACTTCATACCCGCTGTCCTGGAAAACACGCAGCATCCGCCGGTTGTCACTTAGCACGTAGGCCTCAAACTGCTTCAGCCCCCGCCGCCACGCGATCTGCGCCAGATGCTCCAACAGCAGGGTCCCTAGGCCCCGCCCTTGGATCCGGTCGTCAACAAAAAAAGCCACTTCCGCCGTCGCGTCCCCAATCATAATGTAGTGCCCGATTCCCAAAACCTGGTCCTGGCTCACGCAGATGAGAGACTTTCCCTTGCCCTCACTGAGGATCATCCGGTCAATGTCCTGTTCCCCGACTTCCTTGATCATGTGAAAAAATCGGAAATACAAATCATCTGCCGACGCGTGCCGAAAGAGCTCGTGAAGCATAGCTCTGTCCTGCGCGGTGTCCTCCGCTTCACGCAGATCGGCCACCCGGCCGTCACGAAGAATTATCCTGGCCAGAGCTCCCATCCCCTTCCCGTCCCCGCTACTTATGATTATATTACGCCGGGGTTCTCAACAGGGACCATGCTACCCTATAATGAGAGGAAAAATGAATGGATGCGGTGACGACGGAGCTCGCAAAGTTTATTTACACGGAAGAATACAGCCAGTATGATTTTGGGGCGACGCACCCTTTTAATCCTGTCCGTCTGAGGTCGACCAAGAGCCTGATTGACAGTCTCGATCTTGTCCGTCCGGACCAGCTGATGGCGCCTGGCCCCGCCAGTGCCGAAGAGCTTGGGTGGGCGCACCAAGCGTCCTATATCGCGATGGTCCAACAGTTTCTCACCGCCGCCGACATCACCAATGCAACCCTTCTCAGCAGGGCCGCGCTTTACGGTCTGGGAACCGAGGATGATCCGGTATTTCCCGGCATGCACGACGCAGCCCGCCTCGCTGTGGGGGGAACCCTTGCGGCCGCGAAAGAAATCGCCTCAGGTTCTGCTTCCCACGCGCTCAACCTGGCCGGCGGGTTGCATCATGCCAAAGCGGCCCAAGCCTCGGGATTTTGCATTTACAACGACCTCACCGTAGCCATCAAGTGGCTGCGGGCCCATACAGACTGGCGCATCGCCTATGTGGATACCGACGCCCACCATGGGGACGGGGTGCAGCAGGCCTTCTATGACGACCCCGACGTGCTGACGATTTCATTTCACGAGACTGGGCAGTACCTGTTCCCCGGCACCGGCAGCGCTGAGGAGACCGGAACCGGACGGGGCAAGGGCTACGCCATCAATGTTCCCCTGCGCCCCTACACTGACGACCATTCATGGCTCGAATGCATTGAGCGCATCGTCCCCTCTGCCCTGCAGCGTTTTCAGCCGGATATTCTGATTAGCCAGCATGGCTGCGACGGACATTACTGGGACCCCCTCACCGACTTGTTTGCGACGACCTATTTTTACTGGAAGGTGCCCTCCCTGATCCACCAGTGGGCCCATGCCTACGCCCATGACCGCTGGCTGGCCGTGGGCGGCGGGGGCTACGAGATTTGGCGCGTGGTTCCCCGCGCCTGGACCTTGCTGTGGGCGGAAATGGCCCACCGTCCACTGGCACAGGACGCCGCGGTCCCCCCGTCGTGGATCGCGCAGTGGCAGTCCTATTCTGCACCGCCCCTGCCCTTGGAATTTGTCGACAACCCTGCAGCGTTTCCACCCGTTGCCCAATCCTTTGCTATAGCCCAGCAAAATCGGGAAACGGTCGACCGGTTGAAGCACCTCATCTCCTGGCTGTAAAGCAATCTTGCCTTGTTCAGCCTAATTCAGAAAATATCAGCAAAATAATTTACTAAAAGGGCTGTATCTTGCGTTGCTTTTCTGTGATCCATGCTATAATGTGATTAAAGAAATGTGAACTAGTTCACAAGGAGGTTACTTTTCATGAAGAATACATCAAGTGAAGTGCTTTGCCCAGTCTGCCGCCGGTATCCAGTTCGGTACCAAACGTTAAAACTTACAGGCGATGTGTACGCAATCTGCGATAATTACCCGGAGTGCTCGTACGTCAGCCGTTTAGACAATCCCGCCCGCGACCACGCTGCCATGCAGCCGTCCGCTTAAAGCGGTGTCCCATGAAGTTATCCCATAATCATGTAAAATTGCCCATCCCGAACTCTCTTGCTTGCAGAGAAAGTTCGGGATGTTGTCTTGGGCACCGCAATGCACGGCCGAATCCTCCCTATGCGCATCCATCCCTACAGTAAACGGAATCCACACGACCCCCTGACAAAAAACCTATCCTGCCGCTCCCACACAGACAGACTTTCACTATCCCCGCTGCGGGCTTCCGCCGGCATCCGAAGGGAGCTTGGCTGATAGAGCCGTCATCCAAATGCCGCGGATAGCGGCAAACAGCGGCGAATCAACTCGCCAACCGCCCCAGAACAATTCCCGGATGTCTGGCGTCCCCTCATAAGCCCGCCACCCTGTAGCGAGCTTCTTCGCGGGGACAGCAACTCTCAAGCAGCCGCGCTGAGGCACTGTCCCCAGCGGAATTAGAAAACATGTCAACAAGGGCTGGCCGCCGGACATTTGCGGGGGAACCCGCAGCGTGCAGCCCTCACCGGACCAAAGCGGTTCAAGGCGAATAGCAAATTTTTGGAACGCTTGCGCAAGGAAAGGGGCACGGCGACCAGATGGTCTCAGGAGAGTTCTCGCGCAAATCGCTCCCCCAATTGTCCCACCGTCTCCCAAAACCAGCAGGCTAAAGGCACGACCTGCTTCCCGCCCGCAGACCCCGTAAAAAGAGCGCCATGAAGATCCCACCGCATCACCGGATACGGCTGATTCTCGCGCATTTCTTCAGCGAAGATAATTTTTCATCACGGAATCCTCCAGGCGCAGCACCGGCCGTCGTCCCGCCACCGTTGTTTTCCATCGCAGCCGCATGCCCCCATCATGGAAGGTCTTCGTCAACAACGGGTGGAGGTTAAGACTCGCCCATAACCGCTGACGCCTCAATCGCACTACCCCAATTCCATCCAAGGAACGAGCCGTAACGTTCCCACTCCAAAGAGCTTGTGCCCGCCGTCAGGACACTCGCTGGCGCAATGCCTGTTCTGGCCGGACTGGCTGCTCAGACCGGATTCCCTGGCGAATCTGGCGGAGGCAGTAATGCCCGGACCCGTATGCCACCGTCCACACAATTACCATAGCTGCCCCCGCCACAGACGCGGCCCCAGCTATCAATACTCCACTCAACAACGCCACGAGCGACATGAGACTCCCCCCTTATATAAGAGGTAACGCCGTGGATGGCCTGTGGGTTTCACGTTGAACGCCCTTTCGGAAATATTTTCCGGGTGCTGCGGCAGTGCTCCTGGTCCCAGAGCCGCTACAGTTCGTAAGGCAAGATCTCTTTCAGGTCCGCCACGGACAAAGCGGACAGTTCGGAACCGGGAGCCGGGCGGGCATCCGCAGGAACAAACCACAAGGCCCGGACAAAGGGCACCTGCCCCGCCATTGCCGCTTCACGGTCATGATCGGTGTCGCCAATCATAACGGCATCCGCAGAGTTTTCACCGCACTCTTGAAGCACCACATTAATGCCTTCTGGGGATGGTTTGGGGTGGACAATGTCCTGGGCGGTCACAATCTGGGCAAAATATCCCCGCAGGTCAAAGTGGTCCAATGTGATGGCAGTCGTGTCCCGCTCTTTATTCGTCACGATAGCCATGGTGACTTGGAGATTTTTGAGCCCATTCAGCAAGGCCATGATATCGGGAGAGACCTGCAGGCTACTCTGTCCGGCGGTGTATCTCGCCAGGTAATCCTGGAGCACCTCTTGCCACCGGTCTTTAAATTCCCGGGAGAAAATCACCGACTCGCCGGGACCGAACATTGCATGAACCGCTTCGTCCGAAAGGGTTTTCCCGGCGTATTTTTGAAACACCTCCTGAAAACAGCGGGTAATCAGCGGAACCGTGTCTATCAGCGTACCATCCAAATCAAAAATTACGACAGCCAGAGCCAATCCCTCCCACACATGCTATTTGACTAGATTCTTGACAGTAAAGCGGAGCTCGTGACTCCGCGGAAATTCCCGCGGAATCACCTCTTTCAAAATGGCCGGGGCTTCTTCATCCGGCACGCGCCACACGTTTTGGAAAAATCCCGCCTCGGTTACCTCCAGCATTCCGGCACTGCCGCGCGCCACGTGCACCCACCGGTCTTTTTTGAAGTTCAGTATCTCGAGACGCGTTCCCGGCTTCAGCCTGTGCGCCATCTGCACCGCCATCTTGACCGCGCTCCGGGCAGGCACCTTGCTCACACAACATCCCCCCGCTCCTCAGTGTAGCGATTCTCGCCACGGATAGAAATTATCTGCCAGCCTTGACCACCGGGAGCATCCATTTCACCAAACGCCCGCGAGAAGCCGCCGGCTTTAGCCGTGAAGTCTATCACTCGGCCATTTCAGAAACGCGAAGCTGTTCCCCCTTCTTTCCCCCGGGCGCTCCCAAAGCATGCCACACCATCCCCGCCATCACCAGTCCCATGCCCGCTTGACTGGCCCAGCTTACCCTGCCCGGCAGCCCGAACAGCAGCGCCAGCACCAGGGTAAATACAATCTCCATGGACTGGGTGGCTTCCACTTTGGCGAGCATCGCCGGCCGGCCATGGGCCTGATCCGTGGCTTTGAAGAACAGTGCGGTCGCAATCACGCCGGACGAGAGCGCCACCAAGAATGTCTCCCGCCACTGCCACAGGGGCGGCATTCCGGCCGTGTGCCGCCCAATCACGGCCAAGACAGCCCAAAACGGGAGGCTGCCCAGGGTCATTCCCAAAATACGCGCAGGCGCCGAAATTTCCCCGCCAGTCAGCGCCATCATCTTGCGGTTGCCAAGAGGGTAAGCCGTGGCAGAGATGATCACCGCGAAAATACTAATCAGGAGAGCCTGATTCAGATCCACATGATTTCTCCACTGCACCAGCCCGACCCCCGCAATGATCGGGACGGACGGCCACAGATGGCGCCACGGAATCTTGTGGTGCGTCGTAAAGGGCACCAGCAGACTGCCGATAATGATCGTCAGCTGAAATGTGCTGGCTACTGCCCATGATGGCCCGTATGCCGCGGCAAACGTCAGCGGCGCATAAAACAGGCCAAATCCCACCGTTCCCCATAAAAGCCATGGCCCGGGACTCTGGCGGAGCAGGTGCCATAATTTTCGGAACTGGCCCTGCCACACCACCCACCCCAGCAGGATTGGCACGGTGAAGAAGTACCGCAGCGAACTACTCCACAGCCAGCTTCCGCCATGAATCGCCATGGTCTGGTTCAAGACAAACGTACTGGCAAAAAATAGAGCGGCAATGACCCCAGTGGCAATCGCTTTCATTAATCCCCGTCTCCTTTGGTGCACGGTATGACGGCTACGAAATCGTTATGTGCCCTGTGCCCTGTGGTCCAAAAAACGAAATCTCCCGGAAACCCGCCTCATGAGCCAGCTGCTGGGCTTCGGCAAAATACAGCCCTACATTCTCCGGTTCGTGAGCATCGGAGGCGAAACTGACTGCCACATGAGATTGGGCCGCTAGAGACAGCAGTGTGGGGTGGGGATAAATTTCCTTCACAGGACGCCTGAGGCCTGCCGTGTTAATCTCCAAGGCTACGCCGGTATCGGCCAATACCTCCACAAACCGCTGATACAGCGGAATCAAAAATTCTTCCGGAGGCTTCTCGAAGCCGTAAATTTTGGGAAGATCCGGGTGCGTGATCGCCTGAAACAGTCCAGACGCAGCAGCCCGCATGGAGTAATCATAGTATTGGGTCCAGATCTCTTCCGATGTCCTTTGAAAATACTGGCCTTGCATCTCGCTGACATCGAGTCCAAAATCGTCAAGAAAGTGAATGGAACCCAACACAAAATCCCAGGGATACCGTCCGAGAAATGCGCGGATGCCGTCTTCGTTTTCTGGGACAAAGTCCATTTCCAGACCGGCGGCCATGGGATAGCTTCCGCGAATGGCGTCAAGAAATGCGGTGTACCCGGCCAAAGGGTACCGGCAGCGCTGACGAGCCCACTCACCTGGCAGGAGCCCCGCCGCCTCCGTGAACCGGTAGGCATGCTCGACAATGCCCAGTCCAGTGACGCCGCGGCTCCTACCCACGTCTAGAAATTGCTCCAGCCATGATACAGGGTACTCGAGAGGGGTATAAGGCCCGTGCTCCATATGCACGTGATTGTCAAACCACATAGTCTGCTCTCCTTTGTTGTCTGCGTGTCATTTTTACTCATACCAGTGCGAATCATCGTATTTCGCATAAGATGCAATGAATGCGGAAAGATAGGCGGTCGCCATCGATAATCCCATAATCAGGACCCCCAGCTGCTGGTCGGCCAGGGCGGAAATGCCGAATATCCTCGGCGCATGCAGATAAAACGTGTAAAACGGCGTGCTGGTATCGATAATGTAGACCAGCGCTGGCATCATCAAGTCAAAATTAAAGAAGATATACACCAATTGGTAGCCGCGTGAGACCATAGCTAGTTCGGGCATCTGCCCGCGTTTGCGCACCACTCTCAAATGGCGGTTTTGCTTTTTCTCCACGGGCGCCATAATGGGCCACCACATAAAGATCGCAGAAAACAGCATAACATAGGACTCCAGGACATACACCCAGTCATTGCGCAGGCTGGCGTCCAAAACAGCGGGATATTCAATTCCCGAAAAGATCACGTTGAAGGCAATGATCGCGAATGGCGGGTTGGTGGCGACACTTAACACACGCGACCAGAATCCTGTCTTCCACAGCGCGTTCATCATCCACTGCGGGATGCCTGCCAGCAGCAGAGGCGGCAGGACCACGCTGAGCAGGGCATACTGCACCATGTGGCCCGCAAAAAGATAGTCATCCGCCACCAGTTTCACCGGGGTGCCCATCGCCAGGTAAAAGACGGCCAGAGCCGCCATAAAATACACCTTCTGCAGAGTGGGCACATCTGGCAGATTATCCCCGAACCGCTCCCGCAGCGGCCCTCCCAACTGAAAATACACCACGGCCAGAATAATGACCAGGAGCATCACTTCCGGGTGCCACAGCGCAAAAAAATTGTAATGCTGAAACAGGTAAGCCATGACTCCACCCTCGCTCGGCCCACTGAACAGGCTGCTCTTTTTGTGTATTATACCGACTTATTCCTCTGTTAAGCGAGGTTTTTCTGGGTTCCGGCGGGCCCGGGCGGCCGTTTCAAACGCGTAGGCCAGGCGGATCAGCCGGGACTCCTGGAAGGCGGCGCCCGTGAAGGTCATAGCCAGGGGCCGCCCCTGGCCCGTGTACCCCATGGGCACGGTGACGGACGGGTAGCCGGCGCGGGCGGCGATATCTGCGCCTTTGGCGCCTAGAAATACCAGAGCGTCCAGCTGGTAGCGTTCCAGCGTCCTGTCGATGCCCTCTTGCCGCGACCAGCGCAGGTCGTTGCGCCGGGCTTGCAGGTAACGGCGGTCAGCCAGACGCCCGCCTGTCGCTTCGGACTCAATCAGCACGGCCTGCCCGTATTTCAAGGCCTTAGTCTGATGACTGCTGTTGAACTCAATGACGGCCTGCAGCGTACGGGGCCCGGAGTCAATCCACTTGGCCAAAAAGGCATTCACAGACATTCGGAATTCGTACAGCAGCACATCATAGGTCCAGTCGTTCCCTGCCGTCTCGATATCGGCGGGATCCACCACAACCGCCCCGTGCCGGCGCATGAGGTCCAAGCTGTCATGAAACAGTTTTTGCTCCTCATCCGCCACGCCATCCCAGAAGGTAGCGCGGGGCACCCCTATCCGGGCGTGCTGCAGGCCATGGGCATTCAGATCCTGAAGATAATCCGGGTAAGCGGGGGCGCTGGCTGTCTGCGGGTCGGACGGGTCATAGCCTTGGAGGGCTGCCAGGAGGACAGCGGCGTCAGCCACTGTCGGCGCCATCGGCCCTGCCGTATCCTGGGAATAGGCTATCGGAATAATGCCGGAGCGGCTGATGAGTCCCACCGTCGGCTTGATTCCCACCAGAGAGTTTTGCGAGGAGGGGCTCAGGATGGATCCCGATGTCTCCGTGCCAATAGCCACGGGAGCCATCCCGGCCGCCACCGCTGCTCCCGACCCGGAGCTCGACCCGCCGACGTCCAACACGCCTGGCCCGTAGGGGTTAAGCACCTGGCCTCCAGCCGCGCTGTAGCCGTTGGGCATGTGGTCAGCCATAAAGTTCGCCCATTCGGTCAAATTCGCCTTGCCCAGAATAATGGCCCCGGCATTGCGCAGTTTGGAGACCACAAAGGCGTCAGCTTTGGCGTATGCATCGCTCAATGCCAGAGAGCCTCCGGAGGTATGCATATCAGAAGCCACCGCAATATTGTCTTTGATTAGCACCGGCACCCCGGCCAGCAGTCCGTCACTGCGGGAACCGCCCGTCCGATCCCAAGCCCTAGCCTCGGCCAGCGCATGGGGATTCAGTTCCTTAATGGCATTAATCGTGGCGTTTTGAGCCGCTATGGCTTCCAAGAACGTCCACATCCACGCCTCCGCGCTCTCTCTCACCGTGACCCGGCGCTCGTGAAATTCCTGAATGACAGACATTCGCTCTCTCCCCTTTTTCGGAACATAGTGGCCCGCCACACAACAATTCGCTCCCAGGCGGAAAAAATCCTTCACCAAATTCAGCGATTTGACGGCGATACCCTCCAAGGGTATCATGAAAATTACTGGAAATGTCTTAGGTTGATGGCATCACCACGACGGTGACCGGCGCAACCAGGTCCCTTAGGGGCCGGATCGTGCCTCCGCAAGGGCGCTGTGACGATTTCTCCAGGTTTGTTCAGACAGTTTGGGACACCATAACAAAGATGTCATGTCATTTTATGAGGTGATTAAAGATGGATCAGCGAAAGGTCATTATTCTGGGAACGGGGCCAGCCGGACTGACCGCGGCTATTTATGCGGCCCGGGCAAACCTGAACCCATTGGTGATCGAGGGCAACGAGCCTGGCGGCCAGCTAACTTTGACCACAGAAATTGAAAATTTTCCGGGATTCCCCGATGCCATTTTAGGTCCCGATCTGATGGATAATATGCGCAAGCAAGCCGAGCGCTTTGGTGCCGAATTTGTTTTCGGCATGGCGACCGCAGTCGATCTGCACCAGCGTCCCTTCCGGGTCACCGTCAATGAGGACGATGAATATGAATCCCAAGCGCTGATTGTATCTACTGGCGCTTCGGCTAAAATGCTCGGGATTCCCGGCGAGGCAGAACTGGTTGGGCATGGCGTGTCCACCTGCGCCACTTGCGACGGCTTCTTCTTCCGCGACAAGCCCATTTTAGTTGTCGGCGGGGGGGATTCGGCGATGGAGGAAGCGAGCTTTCTGACCAAATTCGCCTCACAAATCACTATCGTTTACCGCGGGGAAACCCTGCGCGCCTCAAAAGTGATGCAAGAGCGGGCCCACGCCAATCCTAAAATCAAGTGGGCCATGAACTCCACCCCCCTCTCCGTGAAGTCTCAGGACAGCCACGTTACGGGCCTCGAGGTGCGTGACAACAAGACCGGAGAAACCCGCGTGCTGCCGACGGAGGGACTGTTTATCGCGATTGGGCATAGCCCCAATACCAGCTTTCTGAATGGTCAGCTGAAGACCGACAAGGTCGGCTACCTGAAAACCAATCCCCGCAATTCCGCTACGAGCGTGGAGGGCGTGTTCGCCTGTGGTGACGTCATGGACTCCCACTACCGCCAGGCGATTACCGCTGCGGGAAGCGGCTGCCGGGCTGCGATGGATGTGGAGAAGTTTCTCGAAGGCGCGTTCGTTTATGACTGGTCCATGTCTGGATCCCATTAACCGTTGCCTCGAGCCCAGCGCGGTTCGTGCCGGGTTTGCGAGCTGGCCGTCCGCCCAATAATGTTTGACACGTTCTGAGGTTTACGGCACTATTAAGGGGATTCTCCCCCAAAATTTAAGGAGGAAGATTTATGGCTCATGTAATTACCGCGCTGTGCCAAGACACCAAAGACCAAAGCTGTGTCGAAGTTTGTCCTGTCGATTGCATTCACCCTGCGCAGAGTCTTGACGGGGACGAAGCCTTCGAGGCCTCCCCCCAACTGTACATTGACCCCGAGGTTTGCATTGACTGTGGAGCGTGTGTTCCCGAATGCCCCGTGGGAGCAATTTTCATGGAAGAAGATCTTGCTCCCGAAGATGAAAAGTACATCGAAATCAATGCCGCATTTTACCGCAAATAATTGCAGTGGCAACAGCCGAGCCGGGCCGGATCCATTCCCGGCTCGGCTTTTTGATCGGCACCATGCCAAAAACATTTCACCGCGCCCACAAGCCCGCCCGCGTGTTGTGCTTGATATGTTTTGTGCGGCAAACAAATAATAGTGCTTTTATACTATCTATGAAAACTACGAAACGACGTAATATAGGAGGAGAGGTGAAAATTCATGAAACGCATCGAGCGGAAAGGGTTTTTATGGCTGATGTGGCCCGTCCTGAGCACTGGTCTGTTTGTGTTGATGTTTCGCTCAGAGTCGGGATTCGCGCTGCATGATTCCTGGCGGGCTACCACGGCGTTGGCGGCAATTTTCTTTTTAGGCCAGGCCGCGCTGGGACTCTGGCTATTCTGGGCACGCTCGCAGCACCCTGCCGCCCCGCTCTCAAGCCACGGATCCAGCCGGGTAGTAGATATCACGACTTACCAGCGTCATAAGTCCCAGAACTCGTCGGACTCGTCGCGCCCCTAAGAGCGCCTTTTGAGCAAGGGCGCCCGGTGCGGGGCAAGATCGCCAGATGACTCCGGCGCGCGGCTCAAGTACCATTCCAGAGCTTCGGCGATAAGCTCTTCTTCATCCTTGTGAAGGCTTTTGGCCTTCTCTTCGAGGGCCTGGTACACTTCGCTCTTTACGGAAATATTCAGTTTGCATGTCAAAGGAAGAACCATCGTATCGCCTCCATCAGAAAACGACACGCAGTGCCGCTTCGTGACAATAGTGGACAAGATAGGGCATAAAGAATTATGGACTATCTTGTTCCAGAAGTATAGCCTCCACCTTGTTTTTTAGCAAAATTGTGCGAATCCTACTGCCGCACTGTCAGGGCAGCCGCTGCACCTTCCTCGTCAAGTGTCCGCGGATACCGGGGCCACTGGGTAAAATACCGGCTGAGCAGAGCCGCTGAGCCCGTGGCTAGCGCTGTGAAAGGGAGCACCGAGAGAAAGGGAAACCACGGGGTGGTTTTGATTAGCACAGGGAAAATGGCCAAGGCAACCGCCGGAGGAAAGTACAGCCCCAGCGGCGGCAGAATGACAAACACCGCGAGCGCAGCGACCGCTGCCCATATCGGCCCGTGTCCCCACAGCGCAATCAGACTCCCCACTCCTGCGCCTATTGTGCCGCCCGCCACCACGGGGAACGGCTGGGAGACCGGCTGCTGCGGCAAGGAGACAATCAGGCTGAGGGTCGCGCCAAACGGCGGCACCAAAAACGCCGTGACCGCCCACGGTTTGTGGTCCAGCGCCGCGAATACACCGAGAATGACAATGAACCACGCATAGACAAACCACGGCAGCTGAAAAGGGTAGCGCCACAAGTACATTCGCTTTGCCATGGCCACTGCCACCTCCCACGCATTACAGCATACCATAACAAACCCGCTCTCCCGTTCTTGGAGAGCGGGTTTGATCCCTCGTCTTGTCAGCGGTTGCGCATGTTCTTGAGTGTGGTGCTGTGGGGCAGGCCGCTCACTCCGGGGTGGAGAAAGGTGCGTATCTGAGCCACTGCGATTCCGACTTCCCCAAAACCGGTAGCAATCAGCTTGACCTTGCCCGGATAATACGCGGCGTCGCCAACAGCCCATATTCCTGGCCGCGTAGTCTGCATGGAATCCAGTGAGACCTTGATCGTCGAGCCTTTCAGGTCGAGGTTCCAGGTTTTCACCGGGCCCAGGTCAGGATGGAATCCTAGGCCGCCAATGATAGCATCCACCGCAATGTCTCTCGGGCCTTCGTCTTGATGGCGTATGCGGGCACCCGCCACTCCCGCCTCTCCATAGATCTCCTCGATTTCTGCCGGGGTGACAATGCTGATATTGACCGTTTCCTGCATTTGGCGGACACTGTCTTCCTGCGCCCGGAAATCATTGCGGCGGTGCACAACGGTCACCTGCCGCGCTTGTCGGGAAACTGCCAGAGCCCAGTCCACCGCGGTATCCCCGCCCCCGACCACCATGACATGCTGCCCGGCAAAAGTGTCGAGAGGGGGCACAAAGTAGTGCAGCCCCCTGCCTTCCCAGTTCCCGGTTCCTTCGGCTGGCAGCCGGCGCGGTGTGAACGACCCGATCCCGACTGCCAGCAAAATGGCGCGCGTGCCGTGCACTGCCTTATTGGAATGCAGCAGGAACGTCCCGTCCGCGAGTGTTTCCACTGCTTCCACCGACTCTCCCAGCACCACCTCAGGATGGTAGCGGTCCATTTGCGCCACAAGATTCAAAGCCAAATCCTTGGCCGGGATAGCAGGAAATCCGGCCACGTCATAGACAGGCTTTTCCGGATACAGTGCGTAGAGCTGTCCTCCCAGTTCGGGCAAACTTTCAATAATCTTGACCTTCATGCCGTGCAAACTGGCCAGCGTGGCGCCAAACATCCCCACGGGCCCTCCACCGACAATGGTCACATCAAATAATTCCGTACTAACCGCCTCCAGCCTCCATCATTCATTCCCTGTCTTTCCAGGACATTGCGCGACCGCCAGTTCAGTCACCTCAATGCGGAAGTTAATAGTGAAAAGACACTTTAGTGATTTAATTTAGCGTATTACGCCGGCATTGGCAAGAACAAAGGCTCGTCCCTCCCTTGTGTCCCTAACCTTGGGGAAAGCGCCGGGCCTGCGCTGTAAATGTCTGGGCTATGACTCGCAGCGCGCTGCTCATCGTGTCAATGGGACGGTGAATCAGGGCCAGCTGCCGGAATGCCGTAGGATTCAGGTGACGCACCACAACTTGTCCCACGTCCGCAAATACCCTCGCCGCCTGGTTCGGCACGATCGAAATCCCCATGCCCGATGCCACGAATCCAATCACCGTGGCGATGCTGGTGGCCTGGAAGATGATGCGCGGCTGGATGCCGTACTCGTGGAACAGCGCCAGGACATTGCGCTGAAGACCTGTTCCGGCATCGAGGCCGATAAATGGATAGCCACCCAGCATTTTCACCCCGATCGGCTCTTCGGCCAGCACCGACGTCGGGCTGTCGATCAGAACCAGCTCTTCCCGCCACAGAGGCACAATATCGATATCCGTGTAAATGATTGGAAGCGTAACGACGGCCAAATCCAAATCACCGTGGCGCACCTTTTCGACCAGATCCAGCGACCGCCCTTCCGCCACGATCAGGTGGACATCGGGGTACAGCGTCATCATGCGCCGGTAGACAAAAGGAAAATGTGACGCGGAGGCCGTCTGAATCATCCCCAGACGCACTTCTCCGTGAATGGTGCGGATGTCCACCAGGTCATCCGCCAGGGATGCAACATCACGCAGGATAGCCCGTGCGCGGTCGACAACCATTTGCCCCTCAGCCCTCACGGTAATGCCGCGGGCGCTGCGGTCCACCAAGCGGTGGCCGATGAGGTCTTCGAGCATTTTCAGCTGGTGGCTGACTGTGGGCTGAGCCACGTCTAGAGCTTGCGCAGCTGCCGAAATTGACCCGTGATCAGCCACCGCCACCAGGCATGTCAACTGCCGCAATGAGATGTCCATCGCTCACCCCATAAATTATTTCTATATCTATCTATACAGCAAAATGCCTTGGCCGTCCAGTGTCAGCAGTCTTTAATAAGGATATACGATACACAAAGATCATCCCCTGCGGGATGAATGAACGGAGAGTGACCCAATTGGACGCAAAAACGCAAAGCAGCAAGACCTATAAATGGTGGGCGCTGTCCGCGACTAGCATGGGGATGTTCATGGCAGTGCTCAACGACACCACGTTGCTGGTGGCCCTGCCCACTCTGATCCGCGTGCTGCACATGTCTTCGCTGCTCGCCATCTGGGTCATGCTGTCCTATATGGTCACGCAAACGGTTTTGGTTCTGACGGTAGGGCGATTTTCAGACATGTATGGCCGCAAGCGGTGGTATGTGGCGGGATTCGCCCTATTCACCGCGGCCAGCCTGGCTGCGGGATTTGCCTCCAACGGCGTGGCCCTGCTCGTGATTCGAGCTATCCAGGCTATTGGCGGCTCACTGGTTATGGGCAACTCGACGGCGATTGTGGCCGACGCTTTCCCCCGCAAACAGCTGGGGCTGGCGCTCGGCATCAACAGCATCGTAATTGCCTTGGGCATGGTGCTGGGCCCCGTTCTCGGCGGGCTTTTGGTCACGTTGCTGAATTGGCGCTGGGTTTTCTGGTTTAACGTGCCTGTGGGCATTATCGGCACCCTGTGGGCCGCGCGCCAACTGCACGACGTCACCAACCCGGTGGCGGGACAGCACATCGATTACTGGGGGAATTTAAGCTATATGCTCAGCCTGCTGGGCACGCTGATTGCCATTACCTGGGGCGGGATTGAAGGCTGGCGCTCACCGGTCGTCCTGACGGGTCTGATGACGGCAGTTGTCGGCTTTGTTGTCTTCATCCGCTGGGAGCAAGTGGTCAAGGACCCTCTGTTAAAACTCCCGCTATTTCGGATCCGCGCCTTTGCCATGGGCAATCTGTCCAACCTGTTTATTGCCATGGCGCGGGGAGCGATTGTGCTGCTGTTCATCTTCTACTTCCAGGGCGCCCGCGGCGAAAATGCTCTGCAGGCAGGAATTTCAGTGATCCCCATGGCCATTGCCATGGGCGTGGTGGCCCCTGTATCCGGGTGGCTGGCCGACCGCATGGGCGCCCGTGTTCTGGCGACGGCTGGCGCGGCGGTGATGGGGATAAGCCTCATCGGATTTTCCGCCACCATCTCCCTCACCACTCCCTACCCCGTCATCGCCTTCTGGCTAGTGGTCGCCGGGGCCGGGAACGGCTTGTTCAACTCCCCCAACACCAGTGCAATTATGGGATCCGTCATACCCCAGGAGCGGGGCATCGCGGCGGGAACGCGGACCATGCTGCTCAACACGGGAAATGTCTTCTCCATTGGCATGGTCTTGGCCCTGGTAGCAGCTACCGTGCCTCCGGCTGTCATGCTGGCGATTTTTTCCGGACAGCCGGCAAGTGTCGGGGCGTTGTCTCTCACCAGTTTTTTGCACGGGCTCAGTCTCGCCTTTTCCGCTATGGCCCTGATGGCCTTTGTCTCCGCGGCCCTCTCATTTCTGCGGGAGTCAAACCAGCCGCAGGCTCTGAAAGAAGCGCGCGCGGCATCGCGCTAGCCTCCGCAGACAACAAGAGAGGGCGCCCTCCCGAACAGGGCGCCCTCCCGAACAGGGCGCCCTCTCTTGGCGAACCGCTGGCTGCTATTCAGATGCCGTTCCCTGCGACCGTAAAACCTCCACCAAACCTGCCAGCCCTGTCACGTCTCCCGGCAATATCAGCTTAGAGGAAGGGGCCTGGCCCACTGTGGCCAGGGTCTCCAGAGACTTCAGCTGCAGCAGCGCGCGCATCCGCTCCGGACGCCAGTCATGCGCCTCATTCTCCGCCAGGTTCAGCACTGCCGTGTTAATCATGCGGGTGGCATCCGCCTGGGCCTCAGCCAGCTTCCGAATCGCTATCGACTCCGCTTCCGCTTCGAAAATCCTGGCCTGCTTGGACGCCTCCGCCCTCATCACAATGGCCTGCTTATCACCCTCCGCCTGGGCGATGGCTGCCTGGCGCATCCCTTCCGCCTGCAGGATGCTCGCCTGCTTCTGCCCTTCCGCCTGCTCAATTGTAGCCAGTTTGTTGGCATCAGCCTTCTTCTGGGATTCCATCGCCTTTTGCATTTCATCGGTAAGATCCACCTGGCGGATGGAGGCCTGCACGATGCGAATCCCCCATGGCCCCGTAAGCTCGTCCAGCTCATTGCGCAGCGCCGTGTTAATCTGTTCGCGGTGGGTCATCACCTCGGCCAGTTTGCGCTGCCCGACCTCCGAGCGCAGAGTCGACGAGACAATGTTCTTGATAGCTAATTCCGGGTTGGCGATTTCGTAAAGATAGCTTTTAGCATCGACGACCTGGTATAAAAAGTACGCGTCGATAACCGGGCTCACATTGTCCGCCGTGATGACCGGTTCGGGAGACAAAGCAACCGTGACCGATTTCGTGCTGACAAGCTTGACGGAATCCACCAGGGGCAGCTTGATAGTCAGCCCCGGCTGAGCTTCATGGTGGAATTTTCCCAGGCGCTGAATAACCCCCACTGAGCCTTGGGGAACAATCCGGAGCGTCCCCCGCAGCACGAGGACAATCACGATGACCACAATGACGGCCTCAATCAAGAAATCGAGCATAATAGGCCTCCTTAGCCTTGATCCGCGACAACAATCAGCGTGACCCGGTCACGTGCCGTGACCCACACCTTGGTGCCAGGAGCGATCTCGACCGGATCATCCGTTGCCGCTGACCACTGCTGACCATTGACTTTGACAATTCCTATCCCCGTGCGGTCTTGCGGAATCGCCGTCATCGCCACACCGGACGACCCAACCAATCGGTCAATCGTTGATCGATATTCCATAGGCCTCACCTGTAATGTGTGATGGTTCTCCCTTCATCATAGTGTTCTCTGGGGCTGCTGTCATTGATGGCGGCTGAGAAAGTCAGCGATTGTCCGGTACACAGCAATTTCGTTCTCCTTTTTGCTGAATCCGTGCCCCTCGTCCGGCAGCACCAGGTACTCCACGTCCCTCCCCTTTTCGCGAAGGGCTGCCACCAGCTGGTCGGACTCATGCTGAACGACCCGGGGATCGTTCGCCCCCTGTATGACCAGCATGGGACATGTCATCGTTTCGACATAGCCGATCGGCGAGTCCTCTTCAAACTTTGAGGGATTCGCTTCCGGATCGCCGAGAAACTGGTTCATGACCGGCTTCCAAGAATCCGGGACCGAATGGTAGAACGTCACCAGGTCAGAGGGTCCGAAGAGGTCCACCACCGCCCGGAAATATTGGGCATGGCGGCCGTGCAGGAGCAAGCTCATGTACCCGCCGTAGCTTCCGCCCAAAAGAAACAGATGTCCCGGCTGAGCCATGCGCTGGGCCAGCAGCCACTCGATGCCGGCGACCATATCCTGACGCGGTCCACCGCCCCAATCCCCCTCCACCAGACGTGCAAAATCTTTTCCGTACCCCGTGCTGCCACGAAAATTCGGTGCAAAAAACTGATATCCGCGGCTGACCAGGTACTGCACGACACTGCGGAACTGCTTTCGTTCGGCGGCCTGCGGCCCGCCGTGGGGCCAGACAATTGTGAAGCCATTGCGGCGTTCAGCAGGCGGGGAAAACCAGAGAGATTCAATGATTTTTCCATCAAAGGAGGGGTAGTGCACAATGTCGGCTTCAACCGCTGTGGCGCGGGATATTCCCATTGAGCGGTTGTCGGTCAGCTGCACCCACTGAGAGGGAGCTGCATAGCGGTACAAGTTATTGGGAAGCACTTCAGATTGTCCTAATATGTAGACCGTCCCATTTTTCTTCACCGTCCAGTTGGCGACAATGCTGACGGGTAAACTCAGAGGTTCCAGTACCAGAGGCTCCGCTGTCAAGTCCACGGCATAGAGATGGTCTTCCACGCCGCTGCTGGCCAGAATGTACAGCCTCTGACCCTGGCGGTCCAGCTGAACATCTTTGAGATCTTCTCCGTCTTGGGCCAACAGCCTGGTGAGAGTTCCGCTCTCGGTGCTGTACCGGGCCAGATAGCTATACTCCGCTTGATAGTTGGTGGTCACGAATATGGTGTCCTCCCCCAGGAACTGTGCGCCGTAAACCACATGCGGGGTGGACGGGTCGGGCACAAGAGAGCGCATCTCGCCCTGGTTCATGTAGAAGCCGACGACGTGCGTGTTGGAAAACATCTTGAGCACCACGAATTGACGCTCATCATCTGAAACCTGCGCCACATAGGTTGGTCCCTGTGCCCCGGTTACCAGAGTCTCTTCCTCGCCGCTGTCCAGGTTAAATCGGTAATTGTTCATGAACATCGGATTCTCCTTGTCCGATGCGTAGTAGATGCGGTTGCCGTCATCCGATACGTGAAGCAGGATGTGCCGGTGGCCAGGAGAGGTCCGGAGCTCTTTCAAGGCGCCCCCAGAAGGAGGCAAGAGATAGAGCTGGGTATTCTCGTCCCCATCGCGGTCCGCACTGACCAGAACATACCGGGACTGGGGATCGTAGTGCAGGTCATGCACCATCTGCCCCATATGGCTCAGCTGGTGCGGGTAGCCAATGCCTGAGTCCAGTCCCCAGACATCGAAAACCCCGCCCAGATTGGTCCCGACCACGATCTGCTGACCATCATCGCTAGCCGCGAAGGCACTCACCGTCGCGTACCGAAAAAAATCCTCAAGATCCGGTGGATCAAATTGCCATTCACTCATTTCACTCCGCTCCTTTTACCGCTACAGTGCGGATAGTCTCCCGCCTTACCCGTCAATGCCGGCCTTCCGGCCACAGACTGTATTCTGCCACGCGGCGGCCAGGACAACTCCAGCACTGCGCCGCACGGATACACTGACCAGAGGGTCCCGGCCGGGCAAAGTAAAGCGCCCAAGCTTGCAAAGCTCTGGGCGCTTTTACCTCAGGACGAACTGTGATGCCGCTCTGTCTTGGGCTTGCGCCTGGGACGCACCGCCACGGCCGTATTGCGCTTACCTCCGCGGATGACTGCCCACTTGGGGGGCAGAGCGCGCGGACCATCATCTTCCGACGGGGGTTGAAGCCACTTGGGATACTCATCACCATAAGCAGACTCTTTGGAGCCGTTGCCCAACCATCTCACCATCCACCAACCAAATCCGATAAACAAGCCTGTCGGAATGAGAATCCACAAAGCATCAGCCACGTCGACTCCGACAGCGTTCAATACTACCGTGTCCATGCGTACCACTCCCACTGCCGTTGTCTGAATGTTAAGCGAAAAAGCGATATGGATTCTATTTTAAAATAAATTCCAAACATAATCAAGATGCTGCCGTCCCGCCGGAGACTCTTGGGACTCCCCCATCTGGCGAAGCACAGCGACCAGAAGGATCCCTCGGCCATGAACAAAGAAAAGGCAACACACCAGCCGTTTCGGATATCCTTTAGGCCCGGCTCCCCTGAGGGTCACCAAAGTTACTCACACGGGCTCCCGTATGCAGTCTCCCAGCCTTCCAGGCGATGAACTGCATACCGCATTGTCGTGGTCGACAAGGCTGCCTTTTGAAGCCTATCCGTTGCCCGGGGGTCCCCTTGGATGTCCCACTAGCCCCGCCTTGGATTGGATTTGGGGCTCTGCCGGGGTCGCCTGCTCATCCCGCCGCACCGGCATTCAGCATTTCGCTTTCAACCTGCACACGCCGGATAGGGCCCCCAGCACTCCTTCTCTCCTTCCTCACGCGCCATAGGGCGACGCCCTAGATGTGTCCTTTGCGAGATGGACCACTAACCTCCCCATGTCTACAGCGGGGGTACTAAAACCTCTGCCTTCACACTCTCGTTGGCTCTCACTCCCACTTGCACAGGAAGCATAACATCCGGTGCCCTATCTCGGGCAGGTTTCGTCCAGTGAACTAGGACAGTTGTTCGCCGACGCTAACCACCCATATCATTGTGGGGCAATCATCCAATAATTTCAGCGCAAGGCCTTCATGGCCCATGGTATTCTAAAAGAGGGCTATTCATTGCTTTTTGGGTTGTGCGCCGCATGCATTGCTGAACCGTGTGTTTCTTGCAGACAATTATCCCCAGGTCGCTATTTACCCCGCGAAAGAAGGCAATTTCACAATGGACATAAATCAGAAGCCTTTAGCGCTCGATGACTTTTACCGCATGGTGTGGATTACTGAACCGCGTCTCTCGCCAGATGGCACACGCGTGGCATACATCCAGAAAACGGTGGTCAAAGAACAGAACACCTATACGGAAAATGTCTGGATTAGCGATGTCAAAAAAGGCAGCAGCCCCTATCCTCTCAGCCGCTTGATATCTCGTGACCGCGAATTGCAATGGTCGCCAGATGGAAAATACCTGGCGATGCTCAGCCAGCGTCCTTCAGAGTGGGAGTGCCATCCAGAAAAGCAGTTGCTGGCTATGGGTAATATTCCAGCTCAGATATGGATATACGACATGCGTGGCGGCGAACCCAGGCAAATCACCACCCGCGCCGAAGGTATTGAGTCATATTCATGGGCCCCAGACAGTTGCCGCTTGGTATTCAGCAGTAGGGAACCCTCGCCCGAAGATGTGGACTACCTCAAGAAAGTTCGGGACTCAGAGAGTCCCGGTCCTCTAGTGATTACGCGGACACAACATAAAACGGACGAACAGGGATATCTTGATACGGTCCCTTCTCACTTATTTACCATAGATATCGCCACGCGTGCTCTAACGCAGTTGACAACCGGACCGTGCTCCGAAGTTTTGCCGCAATGGTCTCCAACTGGTGAGTGGATTCTCTTTTCCTCTAACCGGACTGGCGACCCCGACAATAATCAGCGCCATGACTTGTGGCTGATCAATCCAGAGTCCCTGCAGGTGCGCAGGCTCACCTCAGGAGACGTCGCAGCCCGCCATGCGTCTTTTTCTCCAGATGGCCGGCGTGTGGCTTTTATCTCCCCGCGGCAGCCCGAAGACGTTTATCTACTCCCGCGTCTGTGGGTAGCGGAGACGGCGCCATCGCCGGTTGTGACGGGAGAATTCTCCCAATATGTTGGACAGGGCTGGTCAGAGATCGGAGGGGTTGTATCCGACGGGTGCCCAGCCGACCCAGTGGGTCATGCTCATGTCTACCCGAAAGCGCTCGAACCCACCCCCATGCGATTAGTGTCAGCGAATTACGACGGAACGGTTGAGGACCATGTTTTGTGGGCTGGCCCGCACACGATTCAAGTGCTGGGAGCTCACAGGGCCCAGTCAAAACTTCTCGAATTTGACCTGTCCGGGCGCTGGCAGGCCCTCTATCCGCTGTCAAGGGAAGGCACGGTGATGGATTTCGACAGCCGCTCAGGCACCGTGGCCCTCGCGGTCAGTACCCCCCAGACGCCCAGTGGGATTATCATTCAGGCGGGGGACGAACCGGGTTACCTTTTGACGAACCCTGCTCGGTCCTGGCTCAGAGAGCGCACAACAGGGCGGTTTCAGTGGATGGAGTATGCCAACCATGATGGTGGATTGATTGAAGCTTTGGTATTGCTGCCTCCTAGCCATCAGGCTGACCGTACTGCCCCGCTTCTGGTTGCCATCCACGGCGGCCCCATGTCGTACGAGGCACCGGAATTCGAATTTGAAAACCAGTACTGGGCAAGCCAGGGTTACGTAGTGCTGCTGGCCAATTACCGCGGCTCCACCTCCTATGGAGAAGAGTTCTGCCAGGCCATTCAAGGACACTGGGGCCCTATGGAGCACGACGACATCATGAGCGGAATTGATGCCCTCATAACCCGAAATTGGGTAGACCCGACACGTCTGTACTGCACGGGATTTTCCATGGGAGGCATTATGACGAACTGGGCCATAGGCCACACAGACCGTTTCCGTGCCGCCATTTCGGAGCACGGCCTGTGGGATTATGCGTCCGTATTTGGAGAGGATGACTGCCACCTGTGGTGGCAGGACGATATGGGTGTACCCTGGCAAAATCCCGAGGCTTACCGCGCATCCTCCCCTTCGAGTGGTTTGGCCAACATTCACACGCCGTTGCTGATTATGGCGGGAGAGCATGATTGGAGGTGCCCGCTCAGCCAGTCCGAACAACTCTACGTGGCTTTGAAGAAGAGGGGCGTCCCCACCGAACTGGTTATTTACCCACAGGAGCATCACGAACCGGACTCCCGCCCCATGCGGGCAGTGGACCGTCTTCAGCGCATCGACCGTTGGCTCGCGCGCTACGGTGGACTCATCACGGACAGCATTGCAAAGGAATCTCTGGGAGAAACCAAATAAATGAGGGCGGAATCTTTTCTTACGGATTCCGCCCTCATTTACTTAGAGCTATTCTTAAACGCTTGCCAGTTCAGGACGATGGTTTGGATATCCACCATTCATTCGGAAAGATCTCTCCCCCCACTGGATTGAATGTCCTCACGCTGTTGTGCAAATCGGATGCATGCGCAGTCAGTTGCGGAAATTCCGGAAGGAAAATGACGGCGGGCAACTCTTTGGCCGCAAATTCTTCAAAAGCATACATTCTTTGCAGGGTTTGCTTAGTAGTCCCCGGTAAATAGGTCGCTTCCACAAGTCGGTTCATCGTCTTGCTGCTGTAGTCTCCGGAATTCTCGGCGCCGCCGGTTTCAAATAGCCCGCCGCCTGAAGGATAGCCGGAGGGATATCCCCAGCCTCCATTCCAATTTATGACTGCCCACTTGGGCGCATCGCTCACGCTATAGCTGACCACGGTGTTAAAGGGCTGAAATTCCAAGTTGCAGACAATGCCCTCTTTTGCCCAATTCTGCTGCAGAAGTTCATCAATAGCCGTGTAGCTCGCACTCCCCGACGCACCATACAGGGTAAACTCCAGTTTCATGTCTCCCTTGGTCATCACCCCATTTACTTCGTGCCAACCGTTTTTCAGCAGCAGTTCCTTGCCCCGCTGCAGGTTGAATGCGTACGGATTGTGGGCGAGGGCGGGGTCAAGGAAAGGGGTCTGGGGTCTCCCCGCTAAGGTGGTGTCATCCATGACACCATAACCATGATAGAGTGAGTCGATAATGCCGGTTTGATCAACACCAAGCTGCAGAGCCTGGCGCACGGGAAGTTCGGAAAACGCCTGGCCGAGGTGATCGGGTGCTTGGGGACTCATATTGATCTGAACATAATTGAACGCTAGGGAGTACTCCGGGTGAAAGACATCATGGGTCAACTCTTTGGAGTCTTTGATCAGTGATGCAGGCAAGTACCCATAAGTCACGGTTCCGGACTTAAGGGCCGCAAATTCCGATGCGGAGGAACTTTCGTATTGCAGCACAAGCTTGCTCAGATAGGCTTTGTGCCCGCTATACTGGGCATTGGGGACATAGAGCCAATACGCCCCGGGCACATCGCGCGAAAACTTCCAGGGACCGTCCACCACCTGGTAACTAGGATTAGACGGCGCATTTGCCACGCTGTTGATATAGGCCAACTCCGCCGTCATATTATTAGGGTGTTTATCCCAGACCGACTTGGGTACAGGGATAATTTGGTTGATACCGTTGCGAATGAACCATTGCTGGTTCATCGGGTGATTGATAGTGACAATCACGGTGTCAGACCCATGTGCCACGACGCTCTTCCAAAGTCCCGGCAGACCGCCAAATCCCTGGCCGGAAAATGTCCAGGAATAATGGGTATTGTTTAGGCTGGCCGCCCTCATGAGATCATAGGTAAAGACTACGTCCTGCGCGGTGACTGGGTGACCATTAGACCAGCGCCACTTGGGATTGAGATGAATCGTATAGACCGTTCCGGCCTTATTCCAATTTATGGACTCGGCGAGCGCGTGCTGGCTGTCAAACTCATCGTGCTTATTAAAGTACAGTAGTGGCATGTAGGTCAGCGAATTTGTCTCACTATTCACCGTAGTATCGGCCGTCAATGAAAGCAAAGGAAAGAACCAATTGGGAGGGGACTGAGCGGGCAACGCCACCACCGCACTGCCTCCGTACACTGGTTTGTGCATACTGCTTGCCGCCGCACTAGCCTTATTGGCGGTGCCGCAACCCGCCATCACGGCAGACAAAATGACCGTGGCACCTAAGGCAACAACCTTTTTCATATGGCAATCTCCTTCCCAACCCATCGTTGCAACGAACAAAGTTCCATTAGTCCACCGTGCCCAATGCGACTCCCATGCGGCATTAAATCATTTCCTGACTTGCCTCATGGTCTATTTTTATAAGTGAACAGAATATTCGATGCACACCGCGATCACTGCATTTCGTTGAGGTCGGACCGAATTTTGTGGACAGCAATGACGCGTATAAACTTCCGACCCCACTCACGTTGTTGTCCCCTATCAAGTGGGATAATAAGTGGGGACTGTAAACGTCTTTATTTTGACACAAATGAGCGCGAAAAAGCCTGCTTCTAAAAATTTTAGTGCATATCACACCGTCAATCAACGCATGTGGACAGCGGAGCGTCCCGGCTGCTCGCGGGCATAAACGCTTAACACGGGCACAGGCAACGG
Source organism: Sulfobacillus sp. (assembly GCA_027344105.1). GTDB lineage: Bacteria > Bacillota > Sulfobacillia > Sulfobacillales > Sulfobacillaceae > Sulfobacillus. Next base: position 4,629 of record DAHWJO010000015.1, on the reverse strand, counting down.
TGTATATCTATACCGCCGTGATGAATTTACCCCTGAGTTTGCAACTGGGGTCGGATGGTCCAATATCCATGCAATAGCACCCACAGTATTCAGCACAGTTTTGCGTGAACGCCGCGCAGATGTTGAGGTTCTGACAGGCCAATTGCTGAACGTGGTGATATCGCGATCAGGGCACAGCCGTGTTCGGACGGAGAAGGGCATGCTCGGGACGTTGTGCCGGATACCGGCATCTTACCATCACCCTTAGATCCTCGGCGGCGATGGCGGTTGGTGCGGCAACACAATGCCGACAGATGAATCAAACGTGCGGCGCCATCGCTCAAAACCCTCACCAATATAGCAACGCCGGAGTCCCGCGCCTGCTTTTGTGGACGCCCTTCGCCGCATACCGACGCTTCTGTGGGCGCTCCCCCTCCAGGATATGGAGACCGGAGCCGGTTGGCGGTCCAACACTCCTTGCCGCGGCCAAAAGCGTCAAGAGCCGCAACGACTCTTCTTAGCACTCAAATCTCTCTCGCCGGGCGGCCATCCAAGTCAAGAATTTGATGGCCATCTAGCATCAGACGCCCCACCGGTACCCTCTGATCTGTCAGGTGAATCCCCTGAGCGCCTCTTTTACGTCAACAGCAAGGAACACCGCAGTGTCAGCGGGCTCATGAAGCCTGCCTGCGACCAAATCGATTACGACCCCTGAAACCTCCCCCTATACTGCGTTGGGCTAGCCCGTGATCTCAGGCCCGTGCTACAATAACGTCAAAAGTGCAGAGAGGTGTAAAAGTTTGCGAATATCACTCGCTGGCAGTTTAGGTCTGGCTGCATCACTGGCTGTCCTAGCCGGCTGCGGCACGTCGGTCAGCCATCAGGCCTCCCCTCCCCAATACAAAGTCTGGTCCGTCAGCAAAAATGCATGGCAAACTACGCCTTTTGTCGACAAAAATGGCGCCGTCGTCATTGCGATGGCGTCATGGTGCAAATACTGTGCGTGGGAGGCCAAGTGGGAAGAGCCCCAGCTCTTACGCTGGGGCCGTGAGCACCACATCCGGGTGGTGCTTGTAGATATTTCCCCGCGAGGCGGGATTGGCATCGCGGGGCCCCAAGACAATGCCTCGGCCGGAACCGACGGGTCTGGGCAATTTCTGGGGTCGAGCGCGCACGGGCTCAAGGTGCTGGAGGCGACACTGAAACGCTACGCGGCGACGTACCACCTGCCCTTGTCCGCCCTCACCATCGACCCCGCTGACACTACCGTCTTTGCAAAAAAAGCGCAGGAAATGCCCGCTATTTTTCTTGTTAGCCCCGGGGGCCGCATCACCCGCACATTCCAAGGTACGACCCCAGCCAGCTCCATCGAATCTGCCTTCGCCGCGCCCTAGCTTTTCTGCGCGAACGCGGGGCCGACCCCGCGTGACTTATCCGGCACGGCCAAGAAGATAAATACACCGAGCACTGAGGCGATGGCCACGACCCCGTACATGCCGGTGAATCCGTGCACCACTTTGGCCGCTGTCAGCAGGATAGGGCCGGCAGCAAGGCCCGTAGCCCGGAAGACGGCCATCAGGGACAAGGCTTCGCCAGCCTGTTCCTTCCGGTAGAGGTCCAAGGCCAGGCGGTTTAAGGGTGCCCCCATGGTAAATGCCGTGCCTGTTCCGAGCGCCATCATGGCCAGAATGAAGCGGACGAATGTGAGGGGCGGCCACGCCAGCAGAACACCTCCGACAGCCGCGGCGACCAGACCCACCGCGAGGACTTTCTTGGCTCCCATGCGGTCCGCCAGGATCCCACCCGCACCCGCCAGCAGCGCCCCCGTGAACGCTGCCGGGAGCAGAGCCAGCCCTGACTGCAGAACCGAGTAGTGCAAGTCGGCCTGCACCAGCGCCGGAACAAAAATCGCGGCGGACATGTCGAGCCCAATCAGTCCGGCTCCCACTATCAGCGCGATGCCAGCCTTGTTCGCCAGGGGCTTGGTGTCAAGAAACGGTGTCATGGCGGCACGCTGGCGCCAGATCATAATCCCGAAAAATACCACCGCCAGCACGGCGAAGATGATCCGGACCAGGCCCTGTCCCATGAGCACCAGAAGGAGACTGGCCAGTCCCGCACTGAAACTGGAACCGCCTATCCAGTCAGGCAAAGGCCGCGCAACCACGGCCGAGGGAGGCGCTTTGCGCAGCATGAAAAGCACAATCAGGGCAATGGGCAGGTTGACGATGAATACAGCCGGCCAACCAAAATACTGGCCCAGCACGCCCCCCAGGGTCGGACCGATAATGCTGGCCAAACCAAATACCGCACCGAACATCCCCAGCGCCATCCCGTGCTTTTCGGGGGGAAACTGCTTCAGCCCTTCCGCCTGCCCGTTTGGGTACACAGCGCCAGCACCCGCGCCCTGGACGATGCGGGCCACCACAAACAGCACAAACACCCGGCTCAAGGCCGCTGTCAGCGAAGCCAGCGCAAATAGGCTAACCCCCCAAATGAACACCTTGCGGTGTCCCAGTCTGTCTCCTAAGGCGCCGGCCATGACGGTCGACCCAATATACGCCACGGTATAGGCCGTGACCGTCCATGCCGCCCCTTCCAAACTCACATGGAAGCTCCGGGCGATCACGGGAAAGACTGGGCCCAGCACATTCGTGTCCAATGCGCCAATAAATACTCCCAACAGATAAACTGTCAAAACTTTGTAATTCGGTCGCACGCCAGATTCTCCCTCCCTTAGCCGTCCCTGTCCCACTATACCCTGCCCCGAGCAGTTTTCCCACTTTCAAAATTTGCTATCACTGCCAGCACATCAAAAACAGGCCACGGTTGTGGCCTGTTTTTGATGGTAGGCCTCGTTTAGCGCGGTATGCCCACAACCATCGCGAAGAAAATTCCCATCATGTACAGCAATGAAAATTTGAAGGTGCGCTTGGCCCATATTGTATCAGGCTCACGCTCCCGCAGCAAAAACGCCTCATATCCAATAAATGTGAGACCCAGCGCCAACGCAATGCCGAGGTACACCCAGGTGAGGGTTCCGGTCAGATACAGCGCCACGGATGCCGCCAGCAGCAGCCACGCATACACCATGCTCTGCACTTTTGTCACGCGCTCGCCCCGCACCACCGGCATCATCGGAATACTGGCCTTGCGGTAGTCATCCTGTTTATACAAAGCCAGAGCCCAGAAATGCGGAGGAGTCCAGAGAAAGATAATTAAGAACATCAGAATCGCCGGCCACCCGATTGTGCCCGTCACGGCCGCCCACCCGACCAGCGGGGGAAACGCGCCGGCAGCGCCGCCGATGACAATATTCTGCGGGGTTCTCCTCTTCAGCCACATTGTATAAATAAATACATAGAACAAGAACCCGCCCAATGAGCACAAGGCTGTCGTCCAGTTGACCCAAAGGCCCAGACCGACAAAAGACACCGCCTGAAGAATAATGCCAAAAGCCAGGGAGTGCAGAGCGGAAATTCGCCCTTGCGCCACCGGACGCATTTTGGTCCGGCGCATGAGCTTGTCGATGTCGCGGTCGTACCACATGTTGACGGCATGGGCCCCTCCACTCGACAGTGTCAGCCCCCCAAGCGTCAGCAGCGTGATTCCAATGGACGGCAGGTGGCCTGCCCCGACGACCATGGCACAATAAGCGGTCACGACCAACAGAGAAATGATTCGTGGTTTCATGAGAGTGACGTAATCCATCAGGACGGACGTCAAACTCCGCGGGACAGATACCGACTGGGCGTACATATCGCGACCTCCATCAATATTGCGCACCCTGAACGGGGCACACTCAATTAGTAATACTATCGAACTAACTATAACTTGCCGTTCCTTATTTGCCAAGCATCTTAGTCGAAAACCGACTCATCCTGACACCGCCATTCCCTACCCAGGAATTGATGGCGGCTGGTCGGCTCCGGCGCCCGGGCGCCGGCCGGACTTCGCTTTGGCCGCAGTGTCACTCCGGTCAATGCTCATGGCGACCCGGCGCAATGTCAGCAGCAAAATCGTCATCACCACAATCTGGAAAATCCACCAGGCCGGGTCCCACCAGTGCGGCACACCCTCGCTGTAGGGGATCTTCAATGGTAAGGTTGGCCAAAATCCTCCATGCATATCCATCCCGCTCCCTTCGACTTGGCGGCGCTCCCTTACAGCAGGAACACCACAACCCAGCTGGCAATCCAGGCCAGCGCCACATACACCCAGAAGTACGCGCTCGCCTCCGCCGTCCAGAACCGCTCCGGCGCCATATCCTGGCGGGCATTGCGCATAATCGCAATCCCCAGCATGATCAGCCCGATCACCGCGTACACAATGTCCGCGCCCGAGATGATGTAGTACATCTCCCCGAACCGGCCCTGCGGGGACGCGTAGCGCAAGCCCCACTGGTAGATGACGGCCAGCATCGCCAAGAGCCCCAAGCCGGCCGCCAGTTTGAGCCGGCTCGCCACCCGCTCCCGGGCGTCCGGCTGCCGCCCCGCCCGCACCGCCTGCCAGACGATGAGGGCGCTCAGCGCCATCAGCACGGCCGCGGCCGCGCCAAACCCCTGGTTCGCCTCGGGCGACACATAGCCCCCGTCATAGAGGTATTTGGCCTCAAACAGCACTACAAATGGCACAATCTGGGTGGCGATG
>DAHWJO010000159.1:0-7571 GCA_027344105.1 Sulfobacillus sp. | reverse complement strand
ACTCACCAGTCATTTCAGCTATTCAAGCGTCTGAAGACGCTGTGATCCTGCTTGATCAGCGGGAGCTTCCCGGCCGCGTGGAATATCTCACATGCAGCAGGGGCGAGGATGTGATTGAGGCTATCCGGGAGTTAGCCGTGCGCGGGGCACCCGCTATCGGCATCGCTGCGGCTTACGGTTTATGGCTGTTTGTGAAGAGGGAATCCGACTCTGCAGATTTTTGGAAGCATGTCGACAAAGCGGTAGATGCTCTCAAAGGGTCCCGGCCGACAGCAGTCAATTTGGCCTGGGCTCTCGATATGGTTCGAGACCAGATGGCAGGCTTGACCCCTCCGGAAGCGGTGGAAACATGCCGCAACTTTGCGGATATGCTCCTGGCTCAGGACATTGAGATCAATCGCCGGATCGGAGAACATGGTGCTGCCCTGTTTGAGAGCTCTTCTAGCATTTTGACTCATTGCAACACGGGAGCGCTGGCAACTGGAGGGTACGGAACCGCTTTGGGAGTGATTCGGTCCCTGCACCATGCGGGACGTTTGCGCGAGGTTTTAGTGGACGAAACCCGGCCGCTTCTGCAAGGAGCGCGCCTGACAGCATGGGAGCTGGAGCAGGAACATATTCCCGCCCGCCTGATTACCGACAGCATGGCCGGTGCCGTGATGGCGCAGAATATGGTGGACGGCGTGATTGTCGGTGCGGACCGAATCGCCGTCAATGGCGACACGGCTAATAAGATTGGCACCTACACGGTCGCCGTGCTGGCGTCGTACCACCATCTCCCGTTTTACATAGCGGCCCCTTTGAGCACCTTTGACCCTTCATCGCACACCGGTGCGGACATCCCGATTGAACTGCGGGCTGAGAGCGAAGTGCGCGGCTTCCGCGGAGCTATTTCCGCCCCAGAGGGATTCCCTGTCTACAACCCGGCTTTTGACGTCACACCGGCAGCCCTTATTACCGCCTTTATCACAGAGTACGGAGTCATCAGGCCACCGTTTGCCGAGAATATATTGGGTCTGCTGGCCAAAACGCCGTGACAGTCAAACGGAACGGGGCGGGAGATCACATCAAGGCTCTGCAGCCCGACACAACGGAAAGGCAGGAGAAGTGGGATGCTGGATATTAAGCGGATACGGCAAGAGCCAGATACCGTCAAGGCCCTTCTTGCCAAAAAACACGTCAAGGTGAACCTGGACACCGTCAAGGAACTGGACCAGAAGAGGCGGCAGGTCACTTTGCAAATTGAGCAGTTGAAAGCGCGGCGCAACCAGTCGTCAGAGGCGGTATCCCAGCGCAAGAAGCGTGGCGAGGATGCAGAAGCGCTGATAGTGGAGACGCGGCAGGTAGGCGAGGAAATCAAAGCCTTGGAGACGTCCCTGGAACCCATAGACAAAGAACTTCAGGATTTCCTGCTGACAGTTCCCAATACTCCGCTGCCACAGGTCCCTGCTGGCGAGTCGGCTGCTGACAACGTGGAGGTGCACAAATTTGGAACGCCCACAGTCTTCTCATTTCCAGTGCAGGCGCACTGGGACATTGGCGAGGCACTGGGCATACTAGATTTTGAACGGGCCCGCAAAATCAGTGGTGCGCGGTTCACCGTGCTGGCAGACGGGGGAGCGCGTCTCAGCCGGGCACTGATCAATTTTATGCTGGACCATGCGCGCGCCCGGGGTTATCAGGAAATGGCGACTCCCTATCTGGTTAACGCCGCGTCAATGTTTGGCACGGGTCAGTTCCCGAAATTTGTTGACGATGTGTTTCATGTGGTGCCGCATGATTACTATCTGATACCGACCGCGGAAGTGCCCCTGACCAATCTCTATCGTGATGAGATCATTGCTGCTCCCTTGCCGCTGAAATTCACGGCCTATACCGCGTCTTTCCGTGCGGAAGCAGGAGCCGCTGGGCGCGATACCCGCGGCCTTATCCGCCAGCACCAGTTCGACAAGGTGGAACTCGTGAGGTTCGAAGAACCAGAAAAGTCTGAGGCGGCTTTGCAGCAGATGTTGCGCGATGCAGAATCGGTTCTTGAGGACCTGGGACTGCCCTACCACACCGTCATGCTCTGCGGCGGTGACATGGGATTCGGCCAGGCCTTAACCTATGACATCGAGGTGTGGCTTCCCAGCTACGGCAAATATGTGGAAATTTCTTCCGTCAGCACGATGACGGACTTTCAGGCCCGGCGGGCCGGCATTCGTTACCGCCCCGCCGGCAGCAAGAAAACGGAACTGGTGCATACGTTAAACGGGAGTGCGCTGGCAGTAGGCCGCACGATGGCGGCACTGTTGGAAAACTATCAGATGGCCAATGGCCATGTCCAGATTCCTGAGGCCCTGCGGCCCTATATGGGTGGCTTGGATCAGTTGTAGATGGCGCAAGGCTAAGTTTTTCCAATGTTCCCCTCTTTATTTAAGACGGGAATTGGAGTAAACTATAATTTGTCCTTGGAGGGGTAGCGTAATTGGTAACGCAGTGGTCTTGAAAACCACCGCCTTCGGGCTTGCAGGTTCGAGTCCTGTCCCCTCCGCCATTTTTTACTGGTATAGACTTCATCCAAATTTTGCAGGCTTGCCTTGCCCGTACAGATTGTGGTATTATAGCGCTTGCGCACGGAGGGATACTCAAGCTGGCCGAAGAGGGCGGTTTGCTAAACCGTTAGTAGGCTTTCAAGCCTAGCGTGGGTTCGAATCCCACTCCCTCCGCCACTTGTATAAGTGATTAAAATTTGTTATAATTTTAGAGTTGCGCCCGTAGCTCAGCGGATAGAGCGCTTGACTACGAATCAAGAGGTCCCAGGTTCAAATCCCGGCGGGCGCACCAAAATTTTTGAGGCAGGGCAAGGGTTTCCGGGTTTTCAGGTGTGGCGTGAAAATGCAGAAATGCGGGTTTTGCTAACAGATTGCTAACAGAATTTCCTCAACAGGGGCCTACAGGGGCCGATTCGAACCCAAAGATCGCGGCGTATTGGTGGTACGCGGCGATTTTTTATTGTCGGCGTCCTCTATTTTTTTGCTGTGAGCATCCGTGATGGCCCGGTCAATTTCGTGAGCCGCGGCGGCCTGCATTCCGGGCACCATGTGCGAATACAGGTCTAACGTAATCCCGACGCTGCTGTGCCCCAGCCGTTCGGACACGATCTTCGGGTGCACGCCTTGCTGCAAGAGCAAGGTCGCATGCGTCGTTTGGATTTTTTGCGCGACGTATTCGCCATTCAGTCCTTAGCGGCCATGGTCGAGTCGGGGCTTTAATCAGTAATTAAAATACTACTTCGCCTATGGTGTAGCATGGTCGATACCGCCGATGGTAATCTAGCGAAGGTGATTTTGAAGCGGAGCACCGATCCCGAGATCACATTGGGGATGACCAAAGAGGCCATCAAGAAAATATTGGATCAGAGCCATGCGAGAATCACGGGGGAAAACCCCAGCGCCGTTGTGAAGGACGCCTCGCTTGTCTAGGATGCGGCCCACCGTTAACGGCCTGACCCTACGGCGGCAGACTGTCGTGGAACCCCGTTCAGAAAGCGAACAATAAGTGGAAAACGAACCGGAGTAAGTTTCTGTAACGGTTAGAACTGTACTATGCGCTGCCGATTCTTTCGGAATATCTTGGCCATCAGCCTCTGGAGGCTACTGATCACTACGTCAGAATGGTGGCCGATCTCTATCCTTCGCTCCTCGCGCAAGTGAACAATCTCTGCGCCAGCGTGTTTCCGGAGGTGCGCGATGAAGCGACCGACTGACTTTTCGAAGGATCTGACCGCGTTTCTCACGGGATACCTCCCAGGGGAACGGGGGGCGCGTCCGCATACTATCGCGTCCTACCGCGATACCTTCATTCTCTTCCTGGTCTTTGCGAAAGAGCGCAAGGATATGGACACCGAACGGTTGACCCTGGCCCAGATCAGGAAAGATCTTGTGGTGGAAGTTCTCGGGTGGATGGAGATCGCCCGGCACAGCAGCGCCGGGACCCGCAACGTGCGTCTCGCCGCGTTGCACTCATTTGTTCGCTATCTGCAATATCAACACCCAAAACGCCTCGCCGAATGGCAACGGATCCTCAGCATTCTCGTCAAGCGCACGGAGAAATCCGTCATCAGTTATCTGTCCGTCGAGGGGATCCGGTTGTTATTGGAAGGGCCGGATCCATCCACCCGCAACGGGCGGCGCGATTTGGCGCTACTCTCACTGATGTACGACAGCGGCGCGCGTGTGCAGGAGATGATTGACCTCACACCCTCCATGGTGCGGCTCGACCCGCCCGGTACGGTCAAACTGATTGGCAAAGGCCAGAAGGCGCGGACGGTGCCGCTACTGGAGCCGCAAGTCAAGTTCTTGCGGATGTACATGATGGAACACCACTTGCTGGAGACCTATGCCAATCGCTATCCGTTATTTAGGGCGTGAACCCGGTCCGCCCTCGGACTATACTCTAACGGAGCTCAATCGCTTCACCCCAAAGGGTTACGGCCTGGACGTCGCTTGGGTTTACGCTGAGCACACGTCCTCACGGACGTGCACCCAAAACTCGATTGTCCGTGGAGGGCTAATCCTTGCGGAGACCGGAATTCCACCGGCTCGAAATGGTCAGCTTTCTTGGCGCACCGAAACTCGAGTTTTACAGTGTTCCTCGGGGCCCATGGACAATTTATTTTACGGTAATCGAAGGATGTGACCCCGTGTTGACGAGAAAATTGGCCCACATTCCGGAATCCGTCTGTCCATCAGGAACCGCACTTACTATGGCATATCGTCCAGGCGTGCCGGCTACAAAATGAAAATGCTGGAAAATTCCATGATCCACTCCAGCATCCGGTTGTGGGCTGGTGGATCCAGTAAAAGCTGGGGTAAATGGTCCGCCGCGCAATAACTGGGAATGAGTTACGATCATCGCGCTATTTTTGAGAAGTACTTGCTTGTTCACAAACGTGGCGTAAACGGTCCACCCGGTAGGAATGGTGATAGTCATAAATCCGTTGGAATATCCATCAAATGAGAGAGAGCCAAATTGGTTAACAGAAGCGACTATTAACAGATGCACGGTATGGGTTTGTTTGTCATATCGCAACCAGTGTTGAGGGTCAAACGTCTTCGGGGTATGTGTGGCATGGTAATGGATTACAGGGCTTGGGGCGTCTCCCTGCGCTTCGACGGTTTGCGGTATTGCAAATCCGAATAATGCAAGCACTGCCGTAGCTGTGACACTGAGAATCCATGCCAACTGCTTCAACCATAGTGCTGGTTTGCGCACAGAATGAGGGTTTTGCTGGATCGTTGCTCCGTCCCGTGCATACCACCAGCCGCCGATCATTAACAGGAAGATCAGTGGAGCCGCTTGAGGGTCAGTTCCCACTCCTCCGACTATCCCAAAATCTTGTCCTAACCACCACGTGATAGAAAGCCACAGAAACGTCAATATCCAGAATGCCTTCCCGGTGCGGCCGGTGAGCATCATGATGCCGATGGCAGTCATAACTGCTACCATGGTACCGTTCCATATCAGCGGGTGCAGTGCCGATTGGTGCATGGCCCACAATATCGGAATCAACATCACTGCTGGCTGAGGCATTAGGGTGTTAAAACGGAAAACATTGTAAAGTCCCTGTGAGGACCAGTAGCCTGCCGAAGGCAGGGCTTGGTAAACTGCCAATATAAGCCAAACAACTCCAATTCCATAACGCGTCCATTGGGCGATCTTTCCTGTATTCCAGTATCGGACAGGAAGTAACAACCAAACAGCACCGGTGATATAGAAAACAACGGCGCCGGGACTTCCGGTTAGCCATGACGCACCTGAAGCGAACAAATCGCCCACGCCTTCCCCATAGATCCACACAGGGATGCTCCACACAAGCGAGGTATATAGAGCAATGCGTCCTAATCGGCGTCGGTAACCCAATAGAATGCCCACTCCGATAAACACCTGTATTAATACAGCGATTACGGCAGAGGTAATTTGATGGTCGGTCCACGCCTGAATGCCGGCTCCCAAGATGGTCAGAAGCCAATGGGGTTGGCCTGCGACATTTGTTGCCACGTCCATGTCGACGAACATACTGGTCGCCATAGGTGGCTGGGCCTGCAGTAAACCATCGATCACCCACAAAATTCCTATACCCCACCATAGAACAGAATACCCGCGGGGATATAGTGCGACAGGTTTATCCAGCACAGTCGATTTGATGTTAGATTTTTTCAGGCGCCATATAGTCAGAATTACAAGCACGATTATCATAAGAATGGTCGTCCATTGCAGCAATCTCACATAGAAAATGTGAATAGTCACAGGATTAATATAATCCAATAACGAATAGGGCATATTTCGAGGACTCCTTTCAAATAGCATGGCTTACACTATCACATCATGTTGTAATGATACATTCATGATTAGTGCGGATCAAGGAGATGTGAGGGTGTCAAGGCCTCGTCAAAGTAGTGGGAATCCTTGATACGCCTTAACCCCCAAAGCCCTACTGGACTTTTTTTCGATGCTCTACTATCTTGGGGCTATGCATACTGACACAGCGAGGATCCGCGGTCGGACGGTGCCACACTGGACGGCGTCCCTAGAAGTGCGACCGATCCGCCCCGAGGAGCGGGATTTGTGGCGTCGGTTGATGGCCACCCATCATTATCTGGGCTTTCGCGGGCTGGTGGGGGAATCGCTGTACTATGTCGCGTGTGTCGAGACCGAATGGGTGGCATTGCTGGGATGGGCCGCCGCGGCTTGGATGTGCCGTCCCCGGGATCAGTGGATTGGGTGGACGCGCGCCCAGCAATGGGCGCGGCTGCGCTTTGTCGTGAACAATGCCCGATTCCTGATTTTACCGGAGGTGCGGGTGCCGAATTTAGCGTCGACAGTGCTCTCTCTCAACACCCGGCGCCTGAGCGCCGATTGGCAGCTCGTCTACGGGCATCCGGTGGTGCTGGCCGAAACCTTTGTGGACCCCACCCGCTTCCCCGGCACGAGTTATCGGGCCGCGGGGTGGCAGTATTTAGGAGATACGCAGGGGTTCGCCCGTCAGCACCACCGGTACGTCCGGCACGGTCATCCGAAAGGCCTGTGGGTGAGGCCGTTGGATCCGGATGGCCCGGCGGTCCTCCACGCCCCCTTCCTCTCGGCCGCGTTGACGCAGGAGGCGCTCACCATGCTCGATTTTAATGCCTTGAATTGGAGTGGTCCGGGAAGTTTGCGGGAGCAGCTGACCATTTTGACCGACCCTCGCCACCGACGGGGAATCCGGCATGCCGTAGACCAGGTCCTGGTTCTGGCGTTGGCTGCGGTCTTAGCGGGCCAGCGCAACTATACGGCCATCAGCGACTGGATTCACGATCTCCGTCCGGAGCAGCGGGCGGCTTTCGGGTGCCCGCGGTGGGGCGCGACCTACAAAGTCCCCAGGGAGCCGACAATTCGCCGCGTCCTCCAACAGGTGGATGCCGACGAAGTGGATGTCATCGTGAATAAATGGCTGGCCGACGAAAGCCGGCGCTTGGGGGATGCGATCGCCGTCGATGGCAAAAGCTTACGCGGCTCCGGACATGGCGCGCGTTCGCGCGCCGTGCATC
>DAHWJO010000158.1:0-7584 GCA_027344105.1 Sulfobacillus sp. | reverse complement strand
GCCATTTAATCATCGTGGACAGTTCCTGAACGGTAAGCTGGAAGGAGCCGTCGCCGATGACTAAAATATTGCGCCGCTCCGGGAAGGCCAGCTGCGTGCCCAAAAGCGCCGGCAGGGTGTAGCCGATGGAGCCCCACAGCGGCTGACCGACAAAAGCGGTGTGCTCAGGAATGGGGATTGATGCGGCGCCAAAGTAGGCCGTACCCTGATCGGCGATGAGCACATCCCCCGGGGTGAGGAACTGGCTGAAACGGGACCAAAAATGCTCTTGGCTCAAAGCCGCCGTGCTGTCCTTGCCAGGCTCCGCCTGGCGGGGGGCGGCCAAGGCCGGGAGAATGTCCAGTGTGGACGGGTCCCGGGGCTCAAAGTTTCCGCTTAGCGCCGTTAAAAGCTCCTCCATATTCACGCGGTCATAGCGCACCGCGCCGATATTGGTATGGTGGGGATGCACGGCAATGGCGGTGTCGAGGTCAATGCCGTCAGTGAAGCTCCCGGTCAGGGTGTCAATCAGCTGCACACCCACCAGAATCAGACAATCCGACTGGGCGATGCGCTCCTTAAGATACTCTGCGCTCAACCCGCCGTTGTATACCCCAATGAACTGGGGGTGATTTTCCCGAATGATCCCCTTGCCCATGCTCAATGTCGCGACAGGAAACCCCGAGCGCTCCACGAGGTGCAGCAAAGAAGCTTCGGCATGATAGCGGTTCACCTCAAAGTCTGCCAAAATAACGGGTTTGCGGGCCGATCGCGCGCGGCGTGCGATCTGGGCGCACACCTCCTCAAGGTTCTCAGGATCGCTGGCGGGAACGTCCAGGAAGCCAAGAAGCGGGCCCGCAGGAGGGGATGCGGGCTGGCCGCTGACATCAGACGGCAGGGCAATGTACACGGGGCGCTTGGAGATCCAGCACGTCCTGAGCACCCGGTCGATTTCCAAAGGGGCTGTCTTTGCCCGCAAAATGGTTTGGGCTGCAGTCACTTCCTGGTAGGCCGCCTGGAAATGGCCAAACTGTCCATCCGCCAGCGAGTGGTGCACCAAGAGGCCCTGGGCCATGACCGACGTGGCCGGAGTTCCTGTGATGGCCACGACGGGGACTCTTTCGGCGAAAGATCCGGCCACGCCGTTTATGGCGCTCATCTCTCCCACCCCGTAGGTGGTGACCAGAGCACCAATGCCTTTCAGGCGGGCATATCCGTCCGCGGCGTAAGCGGCGTTGAGTTCGTTGCGGTTGCCCACCCATGTCATTGTTTCATGAGTCATGACCTGGCTGAGAAAGTTTAAGTTGTAGTCGCCAGGCACGCCAAACAGGTGGTCTATGCCGAGTTCAGCCAGGCGGTCCAGAAGGTAACGGCCAACGGTGTATGTGGGGTTCTCCATGTGTGTCACTCTCCTTGCAAAATGGGTCAATAGATTTGACTTATAGTGTATAGGGCGGGGAATATTAAGTCAATAACATTGACATAAAGCAATTGGACGAAATTTGGTGGCTGCAGCCCTGCGGTGAAGAAAAAGCCGGATTGTGATAGATTTCTGTGGGCGTGTGCTATCATGGACGGGTCAAGGCTTCAGGGCCGCTAGGTTTGCTTCACGCGCTGAACCCCATCGCCGTGCCCCCGTTCCTTTACATGTGGGCCGGCGATGCGCGGGACTGGCCGGAACCGGACGGAGGGGAAATGCTATGGACGACCGCCGCAAGTCGCAGCTCAACAAAATCTTGGTGCTCTTCTACTTCGCCTACCGGACATTTACGGATAAGCCCGATCAAATTCTGGCCAAGCATCACCTGCAGCGGGTGCACCACCGCATTCTGTTCTTTGTGGGGCATTTCCCCGGCCTCACCGTCAATCAGTTGCTGGCCGTGCTGGAAGTCAGCAAACAGGCGCTGCATAAACCGCTGAAGCAACTCGTTGAACTGGGTTTCGTTCACAACGCCCCGGCTGAGCGTGACAGGCGCAGCCGGCTTTTGACCCTGACAGACACCGGGGAGGCGCTGGAGAAAGAACTGAGCGACGCCCAGAGGGTGTTTCTCGATCAGATCTTTACGGAAGCGGGCACCGGCACCGAAGAGGCCTGGGTGCAGATTATGTCCGCCTTGTCCCAAAAAAGGCCGGCGGTAGGATTCCTCAAGGATCTGCAGTAAAGAGCCTGCCAAGCCGGACGCCTCACAGCGATGCGGTATGGAAGGCAAGAAGACACAGAGAGGCTGGTATTGTCCATGACAGGACTGTTTGCCGGATTTCCCCATGAGCTATAAAGCCATCCGCTATCACTTATCCCTGCCCAGATTGGCTCGGCAGAAATTTCTTCCCCGCACGGCCAAGATGGGGGCGGTCTCGTCCCTGAAATCTGAAATGGTCGCGGAGCCAGCGGTTGCCGCACGCCCTGGCTGGATCCGGGTCAAGCCCGTTTTGTCCGGGATCTGCGGTTCCGATTCCTCGCTGCTGCTCGGCACAAGCTCTCCCTATTTGGCTCCCTTAACATCCTTTCCTGCCGTTCTCGGCCACGAAGTGGTGGCGCGTGTCGCAGACGGCAGCGATACCTGGGTGAAAGATACGCTGGTGGCGGTGAATCCCTCTCTCTCATGTCTGGCCTTGGGATCAGACACACTCTGCCCGGCTTGTGCCAACAACCAGCCCAATTGGTGCCATCACCGCAGCCGGCACGACCTGGGTCTGCTCATCGGATTTCACAAGGATTATCCCGGAGGGTTCGGACAATATATGTGGGTGCCCGAGGGGCAACTGGTGGCCGTGCCGCCCCTGATGCCGCCGTCGCGCGCGGTTCTGACCGAACCGCTGACCATTGTCCTGCATGGCCTGTCCCATGCTGACTGGGACCAGGTGCGCTCGGTGCTGGTGATTGGAGCCGGCACGGTAGGGCTGCTGACGCTTTTGGCTTTGCGGGAGGGCCATCCGGCGGCGGACGTGGTCAGTGTCGCCAGGTACCCCCAGCAAGCCGAATGGGCGGGCAGACTGGGCGCCCGGCTTGTAGTGCGGAGTCTCGCGGACGAGGCGGTAAACGCCTACACCGGCACACCCGCTCCCCGCCTGTGGAACGCGCCGGCGTGGCGCCCCGCCGGATTTGACCTGGTCATCGATGCGGCGGGCACAGGGTCCTCCCTGCAAGACGCGCTGGGTGCGGCGGCCCCGGGCGGGCAAGTGCTTCTCATAGGGGGCACGGGCGAGGTGAAGCTGGACCTGACGCCGGTGTGGTCGCGGGACGTGACGCTCTTCGGCACGTTTGGATACGGCGGCACAGAGCATGACCTCTTCTCGGAGGCCATCGCGCTGTTGGAGAAAACCGATCTGCCGGCCGAGGATTTGGTAACCCATATCTATGCGGCCCGCGACTATAAAACGGCCTTTCACACGGTATGGAACAAAAATTTGGGGGCTATCAAGGTCTGTCTGAACGATTTTGAGGGATAGAGACTGAAGGAGGCTGGCGTGACAGAGTCTTTGACCGTACAGCAGCAAGACCTGAGGCGGTTTCTCCTGTCTTTCCAGGGGCTGAACCCGCTGAGTCGTGCGGAACCGGATTTGGCCCAGCTGATCCGGAATTTGGAGTGCGTGCAGATCGACCCCGTGTCCCTTGTCGGACGCAATCAGGATCTGGCCTTGCTCGCGCGCCACGACGGATACCGCGCCGGGAGCGTGGATGTTCTGCTGGCCCGAGGGATAATTTTTGAGTACTCCACGCATGCGGCCTGCTTGCTGCCCATTGAGGATTTTCCCGTGCTGAAAGGGGTGCGCGCCCGCCGCCGCCAGCAGCTGCAACGGGAGATGGACGACTTGGGCAGCGTGATCGGGGAGGTCCTAACCCGGCTCCATAATGAAGGCCCTCTGACTTCGCGGGCATTTGAGTCGCCGGTGCGGGTGCAGGGCTATTGGGACGGAGCGGTCGGCACCACCAAAGCGACGTCCCACGCCCTGAATCTGCTGCGGGACGCCGGGATGATACGGGTGGTGGGCCGTGACCGCTCGCTGCGCACTTTTGATCTGGCGGCCCGGGGCTTGGACGCTGAGGTGGCTCGGCGCAACGCGGAAATTTCGGAAGATGAAGCCGACCAGGCTCTGTTCGCCAAATACCTGCGGGCCTTTCGGGTGGTCACGGAGAGAGATCCCCTGTGGGGATGGAAGAAGACAACCCTGAGCCAGCGGCGCAGTCTTGCCGCGGAGGCCGCCAGCCAGGAGGTTCTCGTTCCGGTTAAGATTCAAGAGACGGGGCGGTCCTATTACCTCCGCCGCGAAGATATCGGCCGCCTGGAGTCGTGCATGGGGCAGGAACCTTATGACCTGGAAGATCCCGCCCTCCGCGTGCGGTTCCTCCCACCGCTGGACAATGTATTGTGGGGCCGCGAACGGCTGCATGATCTCTTTGGGTTCCGGTACGTCTGGGAAATTTACAAACCTCCGGCGCAGCGCCAGTTTGGCGCCTACACCATGCCCATTCTCGCCGGGGACCAGCTGGTGGGGCGGATGGATGCCCGCCTGTCCAGGGACACCGGCGCGCTCCATGTTCTACAGATGGCATTCGAGCCGGATTTCCGCTGCCCGTCATCTTTTGCGCAGACGTTGGAGAGAGACTTGCAGCATTTTGCCCGTTCACTGGGTGCCGCCATTGTGCAGCGTCAGATTTCCGGTGAGGGGCGGAGTATGTGAACGGGGCCATAAGGCCTGCAACATGGTAAGATATTCAATATATTCGGAGTACGTCTGAGGGGGGATCTGCACTGGACAGCTTGGCGCAGGCTAAAAAAATGGCTGCGGAGCGCGCGGTGGAATTTGTGGAAGACGGCATGACCGTGGGGCTTGGCACGGGGTCAACGGCTTACTGGGCTATTCAGAAGCTGGGAGAGCGGGTCCGCCAGGGATTGAAAATCCGGGCGATTGGGACATCGGAGCAGACAGAGTCCATGGCCCGGGAACTCGGCATTCCTTTGCTGGATTTTGCCACTGTCAACGCTTTGGACGTGGCTATTGACGGGGCTGACGAGGTGGCCAAGTGTTTTGCCCTGACCAAAGGCGGCGGCGGGGCCCTGCTGCGGGAAAAGCTTGTGGCGTCGGCTGCCAGCCGCTTCATCGTGATCGTGGACAGCACCAAGATGGTCGAACGCCTCGGCCATTTCCCCATGCCGGTGGAGGTGGTCCCGTTCGCATGGGAGCTGACTGCGCGGCGCGTCGAGGCCAGCGGGTGCCGCAGCACGCGGCGCTCCCAGCAAGACGGCACACCCTTTATCACGGATAATGGAAACTATATTCTGGACTGCGACTTTGGAGAAATAGCTGACCCGCGCAAAACTCATGCCTATCTGAAAGCGTTGCCCGGAGTGGTGGAAACCGGATTTTTTATTGATATGGTGTCTGTCGTGGTCGAGAGTGATGGCCACCGTGTGGATCTGCACTACCCGGAAAACCAGTAGCACACAACCTCCCCCGCAGGGGGGAGCGCTGGCGGTTAAAGCGCGCCGGCGTGGGCGGGCGGTGCGAGCGGCAGACCCAGCAGTTCAAAATGATCTCCTGAACGGTTGGCGTGCACTCCGGCGACGTTGGAGAAATGCAGGAGCCCCGAAGACTGCCAGGGCGCCCTCAGGATGTGGAGGGTGACGGCTTTGAGACAGTCGGCGTGGGTAATGGCCACAATCAGCCCCGAGTCATACTGCTCTCCGACGTCTTGCAGGAACGACGCCATGCGCAGGCCAACGGCACTGAGCTTTTCACCATGCGCGGGAGGGGACTCGGGGTCGCTCTTCCATAATTGGTAGCGCTCTGTGTCGTGCTGGGCGAGGTCTGAAACGATGCGCCCGTCAAAATCCCCCAGTTTAATCTCATGGAGGCGGGGGTCAATTTGGACGGCGGGGCCATGCGTTTCTTGTTCCCAGATTTTCGCCGTGTCGATACTGCGCAGAAGCGGGCTGGCATAGATCGCGCGCGGCGGCTCTGCCGCCCACAGGCGGGCCAGGTCTTGCGCTTCCCGGCGTCCGCGGGCTGTCAGGGCCGGGTCGGAGCGTTCCGACACCAGCATGTTCTGGATATTGGCTTCACTCTCGCCGTGGCGCACAAACAAAACAGACAAGGCCATAAAATCGTAAACCCCCTTTAGCCGCCTGCTGACTTGACAAGGCAGGCATTTGAGTGTGATGGACTTTCCTAATAGGTATACCGCATTTTCCGCGGATCCGGAAATTTGCGCTTCGATGTTTCCCCGCGGTTTTTGGCATGGGAGGCAGGAATTGGGGATGTTCGGAAACGATTCAGAGCTTGTCGCCATCATTTGGAGAGGATATGATAGGAATGACTAATCTCGGCCCGTCAAATGCGGGGTAACCAAAGAGGAGCTGTATGGGGTCATGGCGATGCGGTCGTTTCTTTACGATATTCAGGTATCTTTGCTAGATATGCCATGGCCGGTATGGCGCCGGCTTATGGTGCCAAGCACCATCACCTTCAAAAAGTTTCACGAAGCCATTCAGATTGCCATGGGATGGCAGAGCTACCATTTGTTTGAGTTTAAGTACGGACCGCTGGCGATTTCCGTGCCGGATGAGGACTTTGTGGTGGATGACTCGCATTTCGATGCGCGCTGGAAAAAGCTGTCCTCATTGAATCTGGCCTCGTCCGATGTCATGTCATACCTCTACGATTTCGGGGACAACTGGGTGCACCTAATCCATGTGAAGGGAGTCAGGCCCCTCGAGCACCGCGAGATGGCGGTGCGCTGCACTGCGGGGGAGGGGGCGTGCCCGCCGGAAGACGTGGGTGGCCCATACGGTTACGAGCAGTTTCTGCAGACAATCTATGACAGCGATGATCCCGAAGCCAGCCACTTGCTGGACTGGGTGGGAGGCGAGTTTGACCCGTGGGCGTTTGACCGGAACCATGTGAACGAAGAGATGGCCCAGCGGTTCAAGAAGTGAGTCCTTAGGGACTCACTTCTTGATTTCTTGCTGTTTGAACATCGTGACCCGACTTAAGGGGAACAGGGCGGCGCCTCTCTTAGGAAAGATACTCGCCTTCCCGGTGTCCGGTCAGGTCGTCAAACTTCTCGGTGTCAATCAACGCCACGTCTTCCCCGGATGCCGGGGAATTTTCAGCCCCTTTTGGGCTCACATACAGGTGCAGACCCTGCCGTTCCAGCCAGTCGATAACTGCTCCGGGAGTGCTGAGCGCGGGACTGTCCTGCAATTTTTCCGCTTCCTCCGCCACACGCTCCTGAACGGCCCGCCACAACAGATTGTGATGTTCCAAATGCCCAATGGCTTCTTGCGAGGTCATCCATTTCACCGCAAGGACCTTCCTCTCCTAACATTCCATCCAATCTCTTCCTTCCCCACCATAGCACTTTTTGCGCGCGCTATCCGGGTTCCGGGGAGATAATGCGGCCCATTGCATAGACATTCCACGACTGCGCGACAGAGGTGAGCAGTATGAGTCCAATGACCATGACCGGGGAGGAGATCCAGTGAACCCCGATGGCGAGGATGGCGACCGTCAGCAGGCGGCCGATATTCAGCGCCACTTCCCGGCTGAGGGTGTAGCTGACCCGCCTCTGGGTAATATCAGGGTCCTGGTCCATCACTCCCA
>DAHWJO010000157.1:0-7606 GCA_027344105.1 Sulfobacillus sp. | reverse complement strand
CGATGAGCGCTAATCCACTGCGCCTTGGCATCTTCTTGAACCCGCGAATGGTGTGAAGTTCAAAGCCAAAGGACACGAGCCGACTGTTCACGCGCCGGGCGGCCGTGCGATGTTTGTACTCGCGTTCCCATTGATAGCTCGCGCGGTCCACCGGTGTAAAGACCCGCCGGTCCGCCTTCAACGGGATCGCAGGCCCGAGGCCACGGGACATTGCGCCTGCCCCGCGCAGGGTGTCCCGGCCGTCCCGGCCGGACACCGTTTCTTTAAGGTCTGGCGATCCTTTTCGAATCCGCCGTTGCTCATGGTGCGCGTGACATCGCTCACCGGATCGTGACAATAGATGATGCCCCGATAGTCATACGTCACGTTCGTCTGCCCCGGCAAAAGCGGGGTGTCTTCCCCATCCTTCCACCTATGGCGAATATCAATGATGGGCTTGATGTGGTGGTCGTCCCAACATGCCGTGAGGAATGCGGCCCCATCATACCCCCGGTCCGCCGTGAGCAGGCGCGCCGCCTGCAGCACTAGCGGATGGCGGGTTTTCAATTGCGTGAGCAACTCGGGCGCTTCCGTGATATCGCTGGTCGAGGCTTTCGTCAGAGTCCACGCGACGGGCAGTTCATAGGTCGCATCGACCAGGAGATGAATCTTATAGCCGAACCACCGTTTGATGGTCTCCCATGCGCGGCCATCCGGATGGGTTCCCCGGTAGCTTTTGATCCCATAATCCGCATCGGTATCCCGACGGCCATCGGCCTCCTGCCGCTTCGGCCGATGGGTCGCGAAGGAGGGCAACGCCTTGCTATCGAGCGCCAACCGCTGCCCGAAGTCGGGCAGCAGCTCGCGTAATTGCTCGACCAATTCATCAAATAGGGTATCGAAAGCATCAAGGTGCCCCAAGAGGCGATGAAAGAAGCGCGAACAAGCCCAGGCCGAGGGGCGTGCCCCGCCAATCCACAGAGTGCGCGCAATTGTCCATTGCGGTCCAATTCTCGCCGCAAGGTTTCGACGCTCGGGTGCTGAAACACAATGCCGGCCAGGGTCGCGTTCCACATGGCCCACACGGGGTACATATTCCGACCGCGTCCGCGGTCGTGTTCGAGCAGCGCCATCAAGGGTTCATCCGGGATCGCCTCCAGGACACACTGTAATCGTTCGAGGTCGCCTAACCCTTGCAGGTCTTCCCATCCAAACAAGAGAGGTTGTGGTATAATCGCCATACGGGAATGCTCCTTTCGGTACTGGTGTCGTTACCATTAATTATACCAAAGGGCTCCCGTTTTTTGGCGTGGGATCAAGGTTTTCTCGGGGTTCAGCACGATAAAAATTGTTCCATGGCCCCGCCAAGGACGTGCCCGCAATGCCCAAGAAATTCCCGTGGGGAGGACGGGTCTGTCAAAGACAGACCCGTCCTCCCGGGGACCCTCACAGTGGGCACGCCACCAGAACGGTTGGGGTCAATTTCCCGCTCAGGTCCTGATGGCCGTGCCGCACCCCGCATGCCTGCGTCAAATCTTGGGGGAAAATATTTTGGGCCCGTCTAAAAAGGCCTTGTGCCACAAGGGATTCCGCACAACGCAAAAAGCTCATTGAAGGAGTGTTGACCTATCATTCAGTCTTTGAGCAGGATGGTGAAGTCAGCGAGCCCTTTTGGTTTATCGTGAATTCCGAGTTGTCCCGTCACATAACTCCAATAACGGTCCATCGAGGGAAAGCGGCTCTAAAATAGTAGCCGAGCGTCCAAAGAGGCTGTTTTTTCTAGCAAGCGATCCGTACCCCCACGGACACATCTGTGTCTGAGGGGGTTCCGTGTCTTCTGGCCCTCCGCGACACTGTTGCCAAGATTTAGGACGCGCACCGCGTGATTTATGGTAGGAAATGGAGAAAATGAGTGGGGAGACCAGGAGTCTGGCTGGATGACATTGAAGAAGAGAGGGAGTAGGTAGAGATCATGTTACGACAGGGGAGACGACACGACGATGCCCCAGAATCATGCCACACCTCGGATGTGGCATAAAAAAATCACCCGGAGGTGGAGAGGAGCATGTCAAAAGTCTCAGGAAAACAAAAATGGTGCCGGGAGGGGGACTCGAACCCCCACGGATTGCTCCATACGCCCCTCAAACGTAAGCGTCTGCCAGTTCCGCCATCCCGACAAAGATACACTGCACTAACTTCTTAAAAAAAACCACACATGTACCGACAACGAATTTATTTTACCACAGAGACACGTCATGAGCAACTGTTATCGAAAAAGCCAAGAATTTTTGTGAACTTATATTTGAAGCACCGACCCGCGGCCCGGATCTCTGGCCAATCTGTCACGGCTCAGAATGGCAGAGAAGCTGTTCGTTGGTGGATAGCATCGTCATGACATGGCAAGGAGGCTATTTGATGGGGCTTAAGCGCCGACACCCACCGCCGCGCAACACACTGGAGAGACAGATATGAGCCATTTAAAACAAAATATAAAAAAACCCCGATTTCACCATACGGTGTGTCGGGTTCTTCTTTATAAACAAGAAAAGAACAAATTGCCCAAAGCATATTTGTGGTGCCGAAGGTGGGACTTGAACCCACACGAGCTTTCGCTCACGGCGCCCTGAACACCGCGTGTCTGCCATTTCCACCACTTCGACATCTCCAAGTTCTTTGAGGTGCAGAAGTGAGTGTATCATGTTTAAGGAAATTGCGCAAGATCAGCGGGAGACAAAAAATAGTGCGGTTTAGATTATGGAGCAGAGGGTAGAGAATGACGAAGAAACTCAGGCTGCAGATGGGCGCTTTGGTAGTGCTTGGTGCGTTGACCTACCTCGGCTTTCAGGGGGCGCACAACTTTTCGAATTACTTTTTGACGGTAAGCCAATACCGGCGGGATATGGGGCGTTTTTCAGGAATGGCGGTCCGGGTTCAGGGCACTATGCTGGCCCCCAGTGTCCAGTATAATTCCGCCACCAGCACTCTGCGTTTCCGCTTGGTATCAAAAGGTCAGAGTTTACCCATTATATACCATGGCGCGATGCCGAATGAGCAGTTCAAAGACGCTAGTGCCATTGTGAAAGGGCATATGGGAGCTAATGGAACGTTTGACGCGCAGAAACTAGAAATTCAATGCCCAGATCACTATGCAGCTGCGCCAAATGCCAGCACTTAAACGGGGTGAAAATGGGTGAATATGCCGGAATTGGGGCGTTATGCCCTTCTTCTTGCGGGGACCAGTGCCTTTTATACGGCAGGAATAGGCGCATGGAATTACCGTGCACAATCAGCCCGCCTCAAGGAAAGCACGCGCGGAGCAGCTGTTGCCATAGCCCTGGCCTTGACATTCGCGGTGTTGGTTCTCGAATACCTCCTGGTCGCAGGAGATTACCAGGTTCAAGCGGTCTATAATCACACCGACCGGGCACTTCCCCTCCTGTTCAAAATGGGAGCGCTCTGGGGGGGAGATGCCGGGTCCGTCCTGTTTTGGGGATGGATCCTGTCTCTGTATACCGCTTTCGCGGCGTGGCGAAGCTGGCCTCGCGAGGACCGCATGACGCCTTTGGCGGTGCCGATATTGGCGGGTCTGCTGGTGTTTTTTACTGGCATGTCGAACCTTGTGGTGAATCCGTTTCGCCTGGTTGCGGGAAACCCTGTCAACGGCGCGGGGCTGGACCCGCTGCTGCAAAATCTTGTGATGACCATTCACCCGCCGGCCATGTACATTGGCCTGATTGGCATGGCAGTGCCAGCGGCATATCTGATGGCAGCGTTATGGACCCGGATGCCGTCCGTGGAATGGGTGCCTGTGATCAGGCGCTGGATGCTGTTCTCATGGATGTTTCTGTCGGCTGCCATCATTTTGGGCGGGATGTGGGCCTACATGGAGTTGGGATGGGGCGGATATTGGGAATGGGACCCTGTGGAAAACGCCTCATTAATGCCGTGGCTAGCTGCCACGGCCTTTCTCCATGCGCTGCAGATAGAAGAGCGCCGCGGGATGTTTCGCTGGTGGACGGCCCTGTTGGGGATTAGCAGTTTTCTGCTCACACTGGTCGGCACGTACATTACCCGCAGCGGGGTCTTGAAGAATTCTGTGCACTCTTTTACGGGTACGGGAGTCGGCCCATATTTTGTCGGGCTGTTCTGGACAGTTGCGGTGGGGGCTCTCATCGTGCTGGTTTTGCGGAGGGACCAGCTCCGCGACAAAATGGCGCTGACCACCGCATTTTCGAAAGAGGGGATCTATCTGCTGATTAACATGCTGTTTGCTTCGCTGGCGACGATCGTCCTGGTGGGGACCTTTTACCCCGTCATTTCGAAGGCCGTACTTGGCACAACAGTGGTGTTGACGGTGCACTTTTTCAATAGCCTCAGCGTTCCCATTTTTCTGGTCCTGGTCCTGATGCTGGGAGCTGCTCCCGTTATGGGGTGGCGGGCCGCACGGCTCCGCCAAGTTGTCC
This sequence comes from Sulfobacillus sp., assembly GCA_027344105.1. Lineage (GTDB taxonomy): Bacteria > Bacillota > Sulfobacillia > Sulfobacillales > Sulfobacillaceae > Sulfobacillus. The sequence goes on along the minus strand of DAHWJO010000157.1, from coordinate 3,164 downwards.
GCCGTTTGGGGGTGCCGTGGGCTGTTGGACTGGCGGCGTGTGTCCTCGCCTATACGCAAGGGTTCCGCACCGTATTGCAGTGCGGGGGCGTAGGCGTGAGTGTGTTTGCGGCGGCCTCGATGGTTCAGGAATTCTACCGGGCAGCCCGGGCGCGAAGGAGGTCTGGTACTCCGGGATGGCTGCTGGCTCTATATGGAACCGTAAACAGCAACCGCAGACGGTATGGAGGCTATATTGCCCATCTGGCGTTTCTGATCATCGTGCTCGGGGTGGTGGGGTCGCACACCAATAACCTGGCGGTGACGACGACTCTGCGGCCGGGGCAGCAAATCGCTATGCGGGGATACCGGATGATGTACCGGGGTCTAGGCACAAGCAGTCACGGGGGATATCAGCTTCTGGATGCGAGGTTGGATGTCGAAAGAGGAGGGCGGGTTGTTCGGGAGGATCCCGGTCTCGAATTCTTCCGGGGCAGTGCTCAACCTGTGGCAGCGGTGGCTATTGACGGTGGGGTGATGGAGGATTTGTACCTGGTGCTCGAAGGCACTCCTGGACATCAGGCAGCCACCGTTCAAATTTTTGTCAACCCGATGGTGAGTTGGATTTGGATAGGCATGTATGTGCTGGTGGCGGGCACACTGCTGGCCATGGGGGCGCCGGCGCACGGGGATGCGGCCCTGGTGAGGGCATGGGAATTCACGGGGGAGGATACCAAGCGGCGTGGCCGGTCCATTCTGGCGGCCGTTCCTGGGAGGTCCGGCCATGATTGATTTTCTAGCGATTCTCCTATCCCTGGCGGTTTTTGCCCTGATTTATCTGCCTGCGCAAAGAGCCCGCGACCCGCGCCCAATTGAGCCGGTCCCGGAGAGCAGGCCCGGGGACGGTTTTCATGACGACCTTCTTCATGAGTTGCAGCGGTACTGTCCCGCCTGTGGAGGACAGTGGGATCATCTAGGGGCCCTCGGGTGTCCTCATTGCGGATCGTCCCGGACACCGCGGGAGGAGTTCTAATGAAGTCGGTCTGGATTGGGCTGGCAGGGATGGCGTTGGCAGTGTTGCCCGCAACTGCCAGCCAAGCGGCTGGCTCGGGCGCTATAAGGCTGGAGATGCTCGTGATGCTGCCGGCCAAAGGACATCTAGCCGTTTATGAGCAAGTCACGATGGAGCGGCCCGCTCCTCATCCGGTGGCCGGCATTATGGCGCACGCCGGCGGCATTCAAGTGGTGTCGGCCTCGGTGCTCAGGCAGGGACCTGGCTATCTGGTCATGAAGGGCAGTCCGGCAAAGTTTGCCGTGCGGTATGACGTGCCCTGGAATGGCCGTTCCGGAAGTTACCCCATCCCGGCGTACCTTGCGACGGGTACGGTGGCGCTCCTGATTCCCGGCAGTTTAGACGTCCCTGCAGTGCTGAACCCTTCTCTGGCTTTGAAAGATCAGGGAAAGATTCCCGGCGTGGCGGACAGCCCCGTGTTTGAGGAGTACGTGACTGCCAATGTGGCGCCGGGACAGTCGCTGCCGCTGGTATTGGAGGGCACGGCGGCCGCTTCTGCCATGCCCCCTGCTCCTCATGGTCTTACAGGCCCCGCATGGGCCCGGGCACTGTTGGTGGCTCTGATGGCTGGCGCAGCTCTTCTGGCGGGAATCGCCAGCTGGCGCTGGAAGCCAATAGGGGCCATGTATAGCGACATGGGAAGGCTCCGGTCCCAGCTGCTGGGGGCGCTCGCCGCCACAGAAGCCGCACACCGCCGGGGAGAGATTCCGGATGACGCCTACAAACAAGAGAAGCGGGGATTGGTGGCCGCACTGCAGCGGGTCTGGGACCACCGCCAGATCCCATAGTTAGGGAGGTGAGTCAGACGGTTCCCGTCATCGAGGCTTCACACATAGGGAAAAGCATTGGCGACACCGCCATTCTTCGGGATATTTCTCTGACGATGGCACCCGGAACAAGTTTGGCCATTATGGGACCCAATGGCGCTGGAAAAACCACTCTCTTGAGAATTCTCAGCGGTCTTTGGGCCCCTTCTCAGGGAGAATTGCGGAGATTTGGGGCCCGGGTGGATAAGGAGGCCAACAGCGACAGGCGGATAGGGTTTTTGGGACACCAATCGTTTCTGTACCCGGCATTCAGTGCGAGGGAGAATCTCATGTTTTACGCGCGGCTCTGGGGAATGTCCCAGCCCGCCGCGCACGCTGCCGCTGCTCTCCGGCGCGTGGGTTTGGGCTGGTCTCAAGATGAGCCCCTGCGAACTTTCTCGCGGGGAATGCTGCAGCGCGCTGCTATTGCGCGCATGCTTCTCAGCGGCCCGGAGCTCGTGCTGCTGGATGAGCCGTATACCGGCCTTGACTTCGCGGGGCGGAAGCTTCTGGATGGCGTGCTGGATGAGATAAAGGGGGCGGGCAGGAGCATCGTGATGATTTCCCACCGTGTGGACGAGGTCATGCGCACAGCAGATGCCGTAGCCATCATGGACCGGGGCCAGCTTACGTGGTGGTCCGGTGTCTCGGCAGTGTCTCCTGAGTCTCTAGCCCGCGTGTGCCAGGGCCAGTTGGATGCGGGAGGCTGGCACCATTCGTAAATTCTGGTGGATACTGCAAAAAGACTGGACGATGGAAATGCGCACGAAGGACCGGTGGGTAGCCATGATGGCCTTTGTGCTTATGACCGTGTTTCTTTTTGCCTTTGCCATGGGATCCGCCTCTGCGCGCATCAGTGCCGCATTTCCCGGGATTTTATGGATGGCGTTCCTGTTTGCGGGCATGATAGGCATGAAAGCGATTTTTGGACACGAGATGCCTGAGGAGACCTTGACTGGCTTGATTCTGGCGCCTGGCGACAGGACCGCCGTCTATTTAGCCAAGATGGCCGGTTCACTTATTTTTATGGTGCTGGTCGAAGCGGCATCGACGCCGATCTTTTTCGCCTTGCTTCAGGAACCGTGGCCAAAGCGCTGGGGACTGCTGGCACTGGTGTTGACCCTCGGCGCGCTAGGATTTGTGGAAGTGGGGACATTGCTCTCAATGATTGGCGCGCAGATGCCATCGGGGGACCTGATCCTTACTACCTTGCTGATTCCCCTGGAGATTCCGGTCATGATCACCGCCGTGCAAGCCACTGCGGACATGTTGGTCCGGGGCAGGGGAAGTCCCTGGCTGTGGATTCAC
>DAHWJO010000156.1:0-7853 GCA_027344105.1 Sulfobacillus sp. | reverse complement strand
AAACACTACATTCTCCCCCATGCGGGCACCTCCTCCTTTTCCTGGGCCTCTAGGCCGGCAGGATCATCACCTGGCCCCGCATCCCCGTGCGGTAGTGGATATACTGCTGCACAAAGCAGCCAAAATCCCACAAGCCCGGCTTGTTGGGCACGGTAAACGACAAGTGCAGGCTCCCGCCGGGCTTCAGCGTCGGGCTGAAGTCGCCGCCCGACTGAATGTTGTAGGGCGCCTTCGGCCCGACGTAGGTCACCCGGGCCTCATTGGGCACAAAGTTGTCAATCCCGTAGGGGTCGCTCAGCGTCACCGGCACCCCGTCCCAGAAGTCTTCCTGCCAGGCGTCCGCCGGCAGGTTGCCGAAGGCCTGAAAATAGGCTTCGTTCACATGCCGGCCCATCGTCCATTCATGCCAGTGGGTGTGGCTCTGGTTCTGGAAAATGACTTCCATCCGGTCCCCCACCCGCCAGGTCATGTAATTGGGAATGTAATAGTAGTCATAGGCATACAGATGCACGGTGCCTGTGCTGACGGGCGACCCAAACACGCTCCGGGCCGCATTTACCAGCGTCTGCCGGCCAAACAGGGTCACCGCCCCGGCCACCCCAATGGCGGCGCTGCCCACCAGGAACTGGCGGCGGCTCCACTGATTTTCTTCACTATTTGCAGTATTCATGGTTTTTTCTTCTCTTGCGGGGTCCTTCTCCACCCTTGCCCCTCCTTCACCCCACCACGGTCACGCACCGGATTGGGTCACTTAATGCCTCGATACCACGAGGTTATAAAACTTGACATTCCCGCAGCAGCACCGCGCTATCCGGTGGCCTATAATGCCTAGCCTTTCTGGGCCGGTAAAAAACTGTTCAATAGTACTAGCAAATTGTAACATGTTTGAAGGACAATTGATCCCTCGAATATTGTAGGTACTGCTCGTTTCTGGCAAGACAAAGACGGCTTAGCGTCAAGTTATAGTATTTGCGCTATCACCCCCCTAAGATAAGGGGAGTCCCGTCCCCAGCATCTGAAAGGCTTTGTCCACCAATCAGCCCAAGGGGGGGCGGCAAAGGCGGAGGCACTCGCCCCCGCCTTTGCCGCCCCCCCTGTTCCATGCGGTATCTTTTGTTGCCCGGCCTGTCAGGAGCACTGCTGGAGATTCGCGCTCAGCACCGCTGGTCCGCGCACTCCTCTTGAGGTCTGCGCATAAACCGTCACCACGCCGTGAGGAATCGTGGACACCCCTGGCGAATAGGTGCCGGCCCAATCTTCAGGTTCTGTTGCCTGGGAGGTCAGGAACATCGGCGACGTCACCACAGTCCTGCCGCTGATGGGGTCGGTCAGAGAAAAGCCATACAGGGTGTACTCCGCTCCAAATGCCGAGGGATCGGGGAGAAAGTTGCCGACCACATCAAGGCTCTCGAATCCCTCCAGTTGGTTGATGACCACGGAGGCCTCGCCGTAGGGATGAAGGTCGGCCGAGACCGTCGTCAGGCCAACGCTGCAGACAGTGACCTTTGGGATAACCGCAGGCGGCCATGCCAGTTCGAGAGGAACCGGGGCGGGAACATTATTAGCCAGACCCAACTGGTAAAACGTTTCCGGCCCCACCACGCCGTCCACGGCAATGTGCATCGCCTCCTGGAACTTTTTCACGGCGGTCACGGTGGCGGCATTGTAATACCCCGTGACATGGCCGGAATACAGGCCCAGTTCCAGCAGCACCACCTGCACAAACACCACGTCAAAGCCATTGCGGCCGTCGCTCAGTGACCGCCCGCCCGCCAGCGCATACAGCCAGGTGGCGTCATAAAAGCCGAACCCGGCGATCCCGTTGGACGGGAATCCGGTATCCCCATTGCTCACCGCATCGCGTTTCAATGCCGCCACCGCTTGCGCTGTGTGGACACTGAAAGCGCTGGCTGGGCCATGCGTGATAGAAGCGTAGCGGAAACAGTTGAGGCGGTTGTGCAACACCACCACATCGCCTCCGGACATCCCTTCCGACAGCTGGCGGCCGCCATAGACAGGCCCGCCGTAGGTAGTGAATGGCCCCACCCCCTGCCCGTAAGCAAAAAATGTCGCCGGGCCCACGATCCCGTCCACGGCTAAACCAAAGTACGCCTGAATATTTTTCACCGCCAGGGCGGTGGGGCCATCGAAGCGCCCGTTGATGCCAATGGGCGACCCCATCGGCCCCTGCGGAGGATTCATTGTCTCCAGCATCAAATCGTAAACCGCTTGCACGACTGCCACATCTGTTCCCAAACTTCCCGGCGACAGCGAGCGGCTGCCAAAGGGCACATAAGGTGCAAAGGTTTCCTCAAACAAAGCCATGGCTGCGTCACTTCCTTATTTTTAGTGTCAGCGTACCTTATGACGGCGCACGGCAATTGTTGCCAAATTATTTAATATCAGGAAGGAACTCGGGCGCTTCCGGCCCGGGTCGCCCAAGAGACCGCACCCTATAGCGGGTGCGGTCTCTTGGGTGACACATATCAGCGCAGCTCTTGCCGGAACCCTCCCATCAATGAGACGCTGTCAGCGCCTTGCGCGCCTGGTCGGCCCGCCTCAGGGCAGTCGTGGGAGATTCCGCCAGAACAGTCAGGTGCCCCATCTTGCGTCCTGCCCGCGCCACCCTCTTCCCATACAGGTGGAGGTGGGTCGCCGGAACAGCCAGCGCCGCCGAAACATCAGGCAGGGCCTGGTGATCTGTCCAGATATCCCCGAGGAGGTTGGCCATCGCCGCTGCGCTCAGCTGGTGATGGTTTCCCAGCGGCAGGCCGGCTACGGCACGGATATGCTGGGCAAATTGGGAAAACTCGAAGGCCTCAATGGTGAGATGCCCGGAGTTGTGAGGCCGGGGCGCCATCTCGTTTACGAGCACCTCCTCACCCGCGACAAAAAATTCCACGGCCATCGTGCCGACCAAGCCAAGCTCCACGGCTAGCCGGTAAGCGTAGGACACAGCCCGGTCACGAATGGAGTCGGATACGGCCGCAGGAGACACCGAAAAATCGAGAATCCCGTTCTGGTGATGGTTCTCTATCGCACCGAAATCGACTAGGTGACCGTGTTGGTCCCTAGTCAGCACTACCGAAATTTCCTTGTCAAACGGCACGTACTGCTCAATCACCAGCGGAATGTCATGCCATTCATCCATGACACTTTGCAATTCCCCGGAATTGGCGCAGCGGCGTTGGCCGTGGCCATCATAGCCGCCGCGGGCGGTTTTCACAATGACCGGATAGCGCTCGACCTGATTTAACGGTTCGCGGACCGCCGGCTCCACGGCCAGATATCCAGCCGTTTTCAGCCCCAGCCGCCGGAACGCGGCCTTTTCCTGAATGCGGTCCTGCGATATGGCCAGCAGGCGGGCATTGGGAAAGAGCCTCCCCTCGCCGTCCAGATCAGCCAGGACCCCAGCGCTGACATTTTCAAATTCATAGGTGACAGCTGACGCCACCCGTCCCAATTCCGCAATAGCGTGCGGGTCGCTGTAATCGGCAATAATGCGCTCATCCGCAATCTGGCATAGAGGGGCCTCGGGGTCTGGGTCCAGCACGGCTATTCTCAATCCCAGCTGGTAGGCCTCCACCGCCATCATGCGCCCGAGTTGGCCACCGCCAATGATTCCAATGCAATCGCCAGGGTTCAAAATCTTCAAGCGTTTGAACCTCCTGTCCCGCCCGCGGCGGGCGGCTGCACCGCCTCTTCGCTGCGCTGAACCTCCGTACGCAGACGTTCACGGTAGTCATGGAGTTTGATCCGGAGTGAAGGATCCGAAACAGCCAGAATTTCGGCTGCCAGAATGGCCGCATTCTTAGCCTGTCCGACCGCAACGGTGGCTACAGGGATCCCCCCGGGCATCTGCACAATCGAGAGCAGAGAGTCCATGCCGCCTAAGTGCTTGGTGGGAATCGGCACTCCAATCACGGGCACTGTTGTATAGGCGGCCGTCATCCCCGGCAAGTGAGCAGCTCCGCCTGCCCCCGCGATGATCGCGCCGTATCCGCGGTCCTCCGCATTGCGGGCAAATTCCGCCATGCGCTCTGGCGTCCGGTGAGCGGACAGCACATGGACATCGGCCGCTATTCCCATCGCATCTAGAAATTCGACCGCATCATGCATGACGGCCCAGTCAGACTGACTGCCCATGATGACAGCAACTGGCATCCGGCTTTCCCCCATTCTTGGTATCGTACAACCCTATCCTTCCTGATTATAGCAATATGCAAGCAGTCCTTCAGCCATGGGACTGGACGAGGGGAGAAATGCGGAGCCAGTGAATTTCTTGCTTTTCCTGAGACCACTGCAGGCCGAATTTTTTTGCAGGCTGGGAGATCACGGCGATTGCCGCAAATCGCACCGGAGGCCAGTGCATCAACTGAAGGTTGGTGGGCTTGTCGGGCGTGCGGGCTAAAAATAGCGCAATGGTACCTCCCGCATTGAGGTCCACCCCATAGACCATGCCCTGGGACGTCATCGTGCGCATTTCAGACAAACTGATGGAAGGCAGCGGCTCCAGCCTTTTAACGCTCACAGCGGGGCGACGGGCAAAATGAGGCTGGTGGGGAGCATGCGCAAGAGGATCGTGATACTTCACCCACGCAAAAGAAGCCACAACCGCCATCATAATAATGGCGAAAAATTTCGCACGCATACCGCTCACTCCCGAGCCCTTTACCTAGCATAACGCCGAAGAATTCCCGTAGGTCACGACCGGTTCCAGGTTTCTTTGCTGGATTACAGAATACCATATTCCGGGAAAGGCAAATGGTCGCGGTCCACAGGAATTTTATGGAAAAGGCGTGCAGCGGCATTAGGCCCGCTGCAGGCTGCGGTCAATATTCCAGTTTCATATTGTCCGTCAGGCGCCTGCGGAAGATCCAGTAACTCCACGCCTGGTAGGCCACAATGATCGGCAACATGACTACGGCCATGATCGTCATCACTTTGAGACTGTATGGATTGGACGATGCGTTATAGATGGTGAGGCTCCAGCGTGGATTGAGGCTGCTGATCATGACATCAGGAAACATGGCCAGGAACATCGAGACGGTCCCCAGCACAATCGCCAGACCCGACGAGACAAACGCCCACTTGTCATGGCCCCTTCTGGCAAAAATCCCGGCTCCGAGAATGCTCAGCCAGGCCAAGACTGGAACAGGGCCGGGGTCAAGTCCCAGCCGGCGCACCACGTCGGTCTGGTAGTACATCATCAGAATGAATATAAAGAAGACCCCGATCACAACCGGCCCGGCCTTGAAGGCCACATGCTTCGCCCGCTCATAGAGTTCCCCCGTGGCCCGCAGCATGAGAAAAGTGGCTCCGTGCAATATAAACACCGCCACCACGGTTAGGCCCCCTACCAGGGCAAACGGGTTCAGGAGCTGCAACAGCGTCCCCACGTAATTGCCTTGGGCGTTGATGGGCATCCCCTTCACCAGGTTGGCCAAGGCCACCCCCCAGATGAGCGGGGGCAGAATGCTGCCGATAAAAAACAGCATGTCCCACCATCTCCGCCAGCGCAGTCCTTCCATGCGGCTTCTAAACTCTATCGAGACCCCACGCAGAATCAGGCCGCCCAGAAGCAGGAAAATCGCTAAGTAAAAACCGCTCAGCATCGACGCATACCAGTCGGGAAAGGCTGCAAAAATCGCCCCTCCGGCGGCGATCAGCCAGACTTCGTTGCCGTCCCAGAACGGCCCGATGGTGGTGAGCACCACCCGCCTTTCATGGTCCGTGCGGCCCATGAAGGGAAGGAGCATCCCCACTCCGTAGTCAAATCCCTCCAGAAAGAAATAGGCCACAAATATCACTGCCACCAACACAAACCATGTGATGTCGAGCATCGCTGCAGCCTCCTTATAGAATCAGCTGAGGTCCGGGGTGACCGGACCGCCAGTTCCCTCCGCATGGCGTTCCTGGGTCGGGACAAAGAGCTGGGCCGGCGGCTCGTCCCCAACGTCCTGGCCCTGCTCAGACTGCGGTCCGCCATGAATAATATGGACAAAAAGGTAGACGGCTGCCGCTCCCACGCTCAGGTAGACAATTCCGAACGCGATCACCGTCGTCCACAATTCGGCAATGCTGACGAGAGGGGAGTTGGCTTTGGCCGTCAGCATCAGCCCGAACACAATCCAAGGCTGCCGCCCCACTTCAGTCATCAGCCATCCGGACGTGGTCGCCGCATAGGGCAGGATAAGTGTCCACTCCATCATCACCAAAAACCATCGCGGCCTTTTCCGGCGCCACATCAGGTACCCTCCGTACAAAGCAATCAGCATCATACTGGTGCCCACAAAAATCATGACCCGGAAACTCCAGAACGTGGGATTCACCGGAGGCACGTAGCTGCCCATGCCGAACTTCTGCTGATACAGATGATTAAGCTCCATGATGCCCGTCACGCGCCCGCTCAGCCGGTTGTACGCCAAAATGCTGAGCATGTCGGGAATCTGCAGGACAAATGGCGTCGAATGGCGTGCCACGTCAATCCACCCGATAAGGGTCCAGGGGGCGTGCAGGGCGCTGGTATGCCACAGCGCCTCCGATGCCGCCATTTTCATCGGCTGCGCGACAATCAGGTGCTGCGCCTGCTCGTGTCCCAGAATAAACACCAAGACGCTGAAAATCATCGCACTGCCCACCGCCAGCCGGTAGCTGGGCTCAAACACGTCATCCTGGGTATGGCGCAGGAGATGGTAAGCGCTGATCGCCGCCATAAAAAATGAGCTCAGAGCCATCGCCCCAAAGACCGTGTGGGGAAACTCCAGCCACAGTTGCGGATTGCCGAGCAAGGCAAAGAAATTGACCATCTCGGCGCGGCCATTGCGGACCAGATACCCGACCGGCTCCTGCATAAACGAGTTGGCGGTCAAAATCCAGAAAGCGGAAACCAAAGACGCCAGGGAGGTCAGCCAGATAGACAGCAGGTGCACACGCGGGGAAAGGTAATCCCACCCGAAGATCCAAATGCCCAGAAAGGTCGATTCCAAAAAGAACGCCATCAGCACCTCAATCGCCAGGGGAGCGCCGAAAATATCCCCCACGTACCGCGAAAATTCTGACCAGTTGGTGCCAAACTGAAATTCCTGGATGATGCCCGTCACCACTCCGACTGCAAAATTCACCAGGTAAATTTTCATCCAGAATTTCACCGCGGTCTTATAAGCGGGAGATTTCGTCCGCACATAAAACGTTTCCAGCACCGCTATTAAAATTCCCAGCCCAATGGTTAGAGGCACAAAGAGAAAGTGAAACAGCAGTGTGCCGCCAAACTGCAAGCGTGCCAGTCCTACCGATGTCATGGCTTTACATCACCTCATCCGGCAGTATGCCTTGCCACGCCGCCAATTATGTGGAGTTTTAGGGAAATACCGCTAGCCATCCCTTCCGGCAGGGGAATTCCTTGTACTCCGCGCAAAATGCCGGCAGGCATTCCCCGCTGGGCGCGCTATAATGTCAATATGTGCAAATGGCCTCATAGGCTGGGACACGGCGAGGAGCGGGTGAGAGATATGCCCCAGGCAATAACTGACAAGAGGCAGCGCCCTTTGCGGGATCTGCGTCTGTCTGTCACAGACCGTTGCAATTTCCGGTGTGTCTACTGCATGCCCAAAGAAGTATACGGGGCAAAATTCCATTTTCTGCCCCGGCATGACTTGCTGAGTTTCGATGAACTCGAGCGGGTGGTGCGGCTGTTTGCCCCTTTGGGAGTGGAGAAGATCCGCCTCACGGGAGGCGAGCCGCTTCTGCGGCAAAATGTGGAACAGCTCGTCCGGCAACTGTCCGCTGTCCCCGGGATCTCCGACATTGCCATGACCACCAACGGCTACTTTCTTTCGAGAGACAAGGCCAGT
>DAHWJO010000155.1:0-7993 GCA_027344105.1 Sulfobacillus sp. | reverse complement strand
ACCCCGGTCTTTCCGCTTGCTACGGCGCGAATGACCCGCATCTGACTGGAATCCGCGTCCAGGACAGTAAATTCGCCGTCTGGTGGGACGTCATCCAAAAAGGTGTCCTCCACTTCTGCACTGTGTGGAGGGAAGAGTCTCAGCCGCGCCTCGCTGTCCCCGGCCAGAGCGGCGATGACATCATTATCCGCCAAGGCGTCGCCTAATTCGGTCAGGTCGGATACCATCGCGAGTTTTTGAAAAGAAAAATTTCCCACAATCACGGCGGGGTCCAGGGAAAAGTCAGGAACATCTCGGGTCTGTTCCTGCATCTTGGCAACGCGGGCATCGAATGAACCCCAGGGGACGTCATCTTCGTCTTCGGGAATCAGCCGCACGCCGAAGCTGTCTTCGAGGGCATACACCATCACGGGGTTCAACTGAAGGTCGCCGTTTTTGCGCACATGGGCCCGGTGGCCTTCGCGCCCAGCGAATTCGATTTCCGCGGGAACCAGCCAGACAGGCGCCGAGGGAGGGCGGCCCCCGTCCGGGGACTTCCATGATGCCAGACCCAGCCCGACATAACAGGTTCGGATTCCCTTCTCTTCGAGATTGGTGACCGCCTGATTTCGAATTTCCTGGGCTTTTGCCAAGACCAGGCTGCGGTCATCTCCCGCACATTGGGCCAAATCCAGGAGAGACCCGCCTAAAAATGCCTCGAGGTCAGACGGTTTGAGATTGTTGAGACGCAGACTGCCCTTTTTCAGGTCGCGAAAATACAGGAGCGTATTGCGCCGTCCCAGATCGAAAAGTTTCTGTTTCCACTTTTCCCGTGCGCCGTCCACGATACTTTTTCTGCTGCTTGAGGAATTTTCCATCTCGGTGTCCATTAACCTTTCTGTGCGCTATCTATTCTCACTGGCTGCGGCTGCGATGTCCACACAATGACGGACCCTGTACATTGCCCACCGCTGCTAGCCACGAGTCTGTACCATGTTATTCACCTAGCGGGGGCGATAGGCTATTTTACCAAATCACGGCAAATTTTTGGCGTATTCCTAACGTTCTCGGGCGGCCATGGGTACATTTGAGACCCGTTGCAGCCTTGCGGCTTACAGGAAAAGGCTTCAGGGAGGATGGCAAGCGGCAGGGGATGCAGCTGTGATGCTCGACGACAGTTTTGTGCACTTTTTGGTCAGGCCCTGGCGGACCCGTGGAACCTCCATCTGATTTGACTGGACGACGGTGATCGATGTCACAACGGCTTTGATTCGGCGGGCATACACTCTACGTGATGAATAAATGGCACGGTGGGGAGGCGCATGGGTATGGAACCCGTTGTGGTCGAAGTTAAAAGTGTCTTGAAGCAGGGATTGTCATTGTTTAGCCATATGATGGACACCGTGAACCAATTGGAACCGGGGCAAAGTCTCGTCATTCGGTCGAGCTTCAACCCCCGGCCCCTCATGTCGCAGATGCGCCGGAGGGGATATGCTGTCCACCAGGAAAAAATGGGCAAGACGGTGATCACCACGTTCACTCCCAGTGAGGCTGCCGGCAGGCCGCCGGCTCATGGGAGTCAGGGGCTGGCCGACCTGCCTGTAGACGGTCCTGAAGAGTTTCTCGACAACCGCGGTCTGACGCCGCCTGAGCCCATGCAGCGCACCTTCGCGAAGCTGGCGGAGATGCGGCCCGGGTCGGTGTTGGTGATCCATAATGACCGGGTGCCGGTCTTTCTTTTGGGGCAATTGGACGATGAGGGGTATTCTTATGAAACACAGGCCCAGCCCGATGATTCAGCAATTGTCCGGATTTTGAAAGCCAAGTAGGCAGGGGGAATTCCAGTGGGACATTCGGCGCCTGATGCGGCGCACTACAAACCCAGCATCAATATCGCACAGGCTCCGCCTGCAGGCGGGCCGCTGCTTTATATCGGGTCGGCCTACGGCTTTTTGGTCGCGGCCGCGATCTTGCTGATCATCTACCGTGCGCAGGTGGCGCGGGGTGATTACGGAGATCCCCGGGTGATTATGGTGGTGCACTTTTTTACTCTGGGATTTCTGTCGATGACGGCCATGGGGATTCTCACCCAGTGGATTCCGGTAGTTTTTGATGTGCCCCCGCGAGGGGCCAAGCGCACCGCTGTCCAGTTCGGTGTGTACATGGCGGGAGTGCTCGGATTTGCCTGGGGGCTGGCCCAGCAAAACTGGGTGCTGCTGGCCGTCAGCGGAACGGTCCTGGCGATCGCCATTGTGATGTGGAGTGCGGGGGCAATGGGGCAGCTGGCTGAATCTTCCAAACCGCGCGACACTGTCTACCGGGGGATTCAGGGGGCAGTGGCGGGATTCAACCTGACATGGGTCCTGGGCGTCTTCATGGCCCTGTCTTTTCTCGGGTGGTGGCCCGAATACCAGGTGCTGCGGGTGCACATCGCCACGGCTCTTGCCGCATGGCTCGGCGTGTTGGTGCTGACCGTGCAAGTGAAGCTGAATCCCATGTTTTCCATGTCCAAGGCCCAGGGAGTGCGTTTTGCGCTCCCTTTGTATCTGGTGGCGGCGGGGGTGGTGCTGGCTTGGGGGTCCCTCTTCACGTCGGCCCTCCTGATGCGGGCGGGGGCTGTGCTCTGGACAGTTGCCGCGCTGGTGGCTGCCGAACAGTTGGCCCGTGTTGTGCGGCAAGGAAAGACGGAGAAATTTGACCGGGTGTTCGTGGGGGTGGGCGCTGCCTGGCTGCTGTTGCTGGCGGCGGCGGTAGAAGCTGTGTGGCTCAGTCCCCTGGCGATTTTCCTGGGGTTTTGGGCCCTGCTGACACTGATCTTCAGTTACCAGGCGCGCATTGTTCCCTTCGTCGTCGCAGTGGCGGTGGCGAAAAAGCTTCCGGGACCTGTGTTTAAAGCATTTTTCATGGCTCAGGCGATGCATTCGAAAAATCAGCCAGTGATTGTGGGAATCCTGGGGATAACCGGGGCGGTGCTCTCGGTGGCGGGCCGCGTGGAGGGGACCGCGGGCTTAGAGGCAGCCAGCGGCGCCGTCGTGCTGGTCATGGTCACATCCCAACTGGCCAATATGGGTGCGGCCATGGCTCGGGGAAGAAAACAGGGGGCGGCCCACCCATGACAGGCAAGGCGCTCGCAGTCGGCCGGGCGCACACTGACAAGACCGCGCCATTTTTTGTGCCCGTGCTTTTTTGGGTAACGGGCGCTGTCAGCATCCTGACGGGATTCTGGCGTCTGTGGGCGGTAAGGGACCTGCTCTTGGCTGAGGAAATAGGCCAGGGGTCTGTGATTGCTGCGGTGCATCTCTTCACCCTGGGCGGGCTGACGATGCTGATGATGGGTGCTCTGTATCAACTGACCCCGGTCCTTTTGAATTGCGACCCCGTGCCGGCGAAGCGCTCTGTCAGTCAGTGGGGTATTTACACCGCTGGGGTGGCCTTTTTTGTGACTGGGCTGAATGGAGCGGGTCCGGCGGCATTATGGATAGGGGGCTCGGGGATTATCGTGGGGCTGGCCTTCTTTCTCATGAATATGTTTCAGCGTTTCCGCCGTAGACAGACTTGGAATATCACCGCCTGGTTTTTTGCGGCATCGCTGTGTTATTTGGGGCTGACGGCAGTGATGGGGGCATTGCTGGTGCTGCGCTACATCACGGGCTGGCCGTCATTTGCCGGCGAGTTGCCCATCCATCTGGCGGTCGCGCTGGGAGGCTGGTTTGGTCTGTTGGTGGCCGGAGCCAGCTACCGTCTGTGGGCGATGTTTGGGCGCAAGCACCGTGAGCCGCGGTATTGGCGCGGAACTTGGACTTTGGCCAATTTTTCCGTGCTGGGCTTAGTCTTTGGCGATATCGGTGGCTGGCGGTGGGTGACGGCCCTTGGATGGGTAAGCCAACTGGCGGCATTTGTTCTGTACAGTGCGGATATTGCGGAGGCAGGGCTGTTCGACCGCCGCACGATGAAAGATCCAGCGCTCCGTCTGCTGGGGCCGAGCATAGGATTTTTAGCGGTCTGGGAGATTTTAGGAAGTATCGCGCTGTTTGGGCATTATGGAGGATGGTGGATCCCCGCGCTTTTCGCCTACGTACTGGGGTGGGTGGGGATGACCTTTCTCGGCTTCGTTCAAAAGATCCTGCCTTTCATGGTGTGGCTGCACCACTACGCGCACACTCACGGCCACGGGAAAGTGCCGCGGCTAGACGATATTTGGCGGCCATCATGGGCTTACGGGCCTCTTGTTGGAGCGGCCTTGGGGGCGCTGCTGCTCATCATAGGGTGGGGAGTAAAATCTCCGGCCCTATTCACGGCAGGCATAGCCCTGCAAATGGCTGGATGGCTGCTGTTGCTTGCGGCAGGCGTCAAGGCGGTGCAAGGTCCGCACCGGCGGCCTGAGTGAAAGGCCGCAGAGTCGGCGATTATTTAGCACCAACAAGAGTGTTTAGCGCTGCCGGAGTGAGTGCAAGGGTGGTTCATGGGGCCAAATTTTAGCGGCCCGCCCTTTGCCGGATGAGTGCCCACTGGCCACTGAAGAACAGCAGTCCGGACATCCCCGTCAAGAGGCTTCCGGCTGCAATCAAGTGGCGGATGTAGCCTGGCCCGTACCAATCGGTCAGCCCGGCAGGAGGCAACGGATGCCCAGCGCCAATCAGCACGCTGGTGCCGACCGCGGCGAGCCAAAATGCTGACACCAATGACCAAGCAGAAAACTGCGCGCCAGCCCATGCCCGCTGTGCCAATTGGCGGACAATCATGCCGAAGGCGATCAGCGCCAATAACAGAATTCCTCCGGTCATAATGGCGGATTGCCACGGGCCTGTAACGCCCATCCACCACGGCTCGCTGCCCGTGAACAGCCCCAACGCCAAGCCAAGGCCTGTTTCAGTATTCAACCACGGCGCATAGTATGTCCGCCGCCATGCGGACGCCAATAATCGCGGGTCTCCGAGCCGCCTTTGGGCCTCATCTTCGGCGTCTTCTGAAGACCAACCGGCAGCAATCAGTTCCTCGGTGCAGGATTCCAAATGACTGTAGAGTTCGGCCTGGATGAGGCGCGCGGCTCGGCGTCCCCAAAGGCCACGCGTCACTTGCTCAAGATATGCGTGGCGCTCCATTTTACACCCCTCCTTGCCACAAGACTTCGTGTGCGATCGCTACCCGCCGCATCCATTGCGCGCGGTCTGCTTGCAGCTGCTCTCGGCCTGCTTCGGTTAATTCATAGATTTTCGTGCGGCGCTGGGATCCCGTCTGGTCCCAATGTCCCTGGATAAGACCTTGACGCTCTAACTGATGCAAGGTCGGATACAGCGTGCCTTCTTTGAGCAGCAGTTGGTGGTCTGACCGATCCTCGATCCACCGGACGATTTTGTACCCGTGGGCTGGGGCTTCTTCCAGGGCTCGCAAAATCAAGAGAGTCGGGAGCGACGGAACCAGACTGTCCACCATAGTGTTTCACCTCTATAGATAGAATACTATGGGTAGGTGGCCGCGTCAATCTTCCATGATTTCGAGGTGCAACTCCAGACGACCCGATGCCATTTCCTGTTTTCTGAAGACTCCTTTGAATCATGCGATATCCTTCCGGTACCGTCTTGACAAGCTCCCCGGGCGTGCGACCCACGGCATGTTTGACTCCCCGCTGTCTTGGGGGTGTCCGCTCACGGGGGCGAGCTAAACGCCGTCGCTATTCATGGTGTGGGGGGAGGCCAATGGTTGCCGGCTGCTCGCTTCTGGTTTTCTGGACATAATCAGGGAGCGGCGCGGGCCATTAAGTGCCCCCGCTCTTCGCCTCGGCATCTGGTGAGTTCCCGGCGACGTGCGTACCGGGAGTTAAAGCAAGAGTTTACGGCCGGCCACCAGGTATTGGTGGCCTCCAAGAAAGCTTTATAATGAGGCGGGAGGTGGGCAATGCAATCCAAGCGCTATGACGTGCCGCTGCTCAGACTGATCCCGCCTGCGGCGTTGTCAGATGTTCTTGTAATCCGGCGATATCAGGTGGGCGAGCGCATTTTTGAACAGGGGGATCCCACGACCGGACTCTGGTTTGTCATGGAAGGCCGTGTCGCCGTCGAGCGGGTCGGCAGTGAAGGCAATGTTACCACCACCGGGGTATGGATTACCGACGACATTGTCGGGATCGCGGGGCTTTGGGACCGCAGTGGCTATCCCGCGTCGGCGCGGGCCCTGTCCAACCCCACAGTCATGGGATGGATTTCGCGAGATGTGGCCTTGCGGATGCATCAAGAGATCCCGCCGTTTGGCCTGGAGATTAGCCGGCTCTTGGCGGAGCGTCTGCGGTTTATTCAGGAGTCCATTGCGAGCCGGCAAGGGCGGCCCATTGTCAACCAAGTCGCATCGGTACTTCTGACCCTCTCGAGGCGGATGGGAAGTTTCATAGGGCTGACGCATGAAGATCTCGCCCACCTCATCGGCACCCACCGCGAAACCGTGACCCGCGCGCTGCAGGAATTGGCCAGGGACGGGGCAGTGAATGCACGGCACGGAACCATTGAAGTGGTGGACGCCGTCAAATTGGAAGATTGGAGCGCCCCGCCGAACAAGTAGCTCACCGGACTATGACCATGGCCTGCAGCGATTCACCCGCTAATCCGCAGGTCAAAAAAACTCGCATTCCCAGATGTCAGGGGGAAGGGAGCAGCATGCAACCCTTCGAGTTGCAGACTAGCTGTTAGCAGTCAATGCCATGGTGCCCTTCCCGAAAATTCCACAGGTTCATCTGGCCATGGCAAACAGCCGCCAGTTGCACATCCCGCTGTCGAGTCGCGGCATTAGAATGACTTGGCGGCGTCTTCCCATGTTCAATGGTGCCGGTAGAGCAGGTGTCAATTCTAATGCTGGCCCAGACGCTAGGGAGACTGGGCGCCGGGGCGGTCTTTGCCCCGGCGCATCCCCCGTTAGAACCTGATTATAGGGCCAGCCAGCCGCCATCCACGGCGTAGGTGTAGCCCGTGCAATAGGCCGAGGCGGATGAGGCCAGAAAGAGAGCGATGCCTTTCAAGTCGTCGGGTTCGCCCCACCGTCCCAGCGGGGTGCGCCGCAAGATTTCCGCGTGGGCCGCGAGGACCACGGGGTCCGTGACAGTCTCCTGGAGCAGGCCGTCTCCGAGATTGGTGTGGACAAAGGCCGGGGCAATGGCATTGACCCGCACCTGGAGGGGAGCCAACTGAACGGCCAGCGTCCGGGTAATCTGCACGACCCCGCCTTTGGCCGCAGTATAGCCAATCGCCCCCATCCCAAAATCCCCAACCAACCCATAGATGGAAGCGGTATTGATAATGCTGCCCCGGTGTTGCTGAGACATATGCTTGGCCGCCGCCTTGTCTGTCAGAAATACCCCGGTTAAATTCACGCTGATGACGCGGTCCCATTCTTTCTGGTCGTAGTCCATGATGACGGCGCCATGTTCCGCAATGCCGGCGTTCGCAAAACAGATATCGAGACGGCCCAGCTGTTTGACGGTCTCGGCAACCATCCGCTCCGTGTCCTCTTCACTAGATACATCTGCGCCAATCGCGATGACCCGCCGCCCCGTGGCCGCTGCCACTTTGTCGGCGGCCTCCTGCGCGCCCGCCGCGTGGATATCGACAATTGCGACATCTGCTCCCGCTTCCGCCATCGCCTCAGCATAGGCCAATCCAATCCCACTAGCACCTCCCGTGACCAGAGCCACTTGTCCGTGCAAGTCCATCATTTCCGTGACTGTCATGGCCAGTCCCTCTTTTCCTTATTGTTAATCCATGACCGACACTCCCGGGCCCCTGTATTCTTGACACCGGTCAGTATCTTTCCGGATTTCTTCCTAAGGTATCCGAAAAGGCAAAGCTGCCGGTCGAGCCCAAACCACCGTCCGGCTCCCGGTCCGGGACACAGCAGGCCCACCCTCAGCAACAGGCAATCGTGGCCAGTGTGGCGGCCTAGTTGCCGGCGGCGAGAGGTGATGCGGTTTCATCAGCCTCCTCTCCTGCCTGTTCCATCCAACCTGCCAATCCGGGTAACCACTTCTTAC
>DAHWJO010000154.1:0-8075 GCA_027344105.1 Sulfobacillus sp. | reverse complement strand
GCGCGGTTCACATGGAGGCATGGACAGACCTTTACCTTAAGCATGGCCGATGCGCGGGGCCGATGGGGCGAGACCGGTGAAACGGGATCGCTGGACGCCTTACTCACCCTCCTCATAGAGCAATTTGGTTTCGTGTTGGTAGATTGGTCCTAACGTGAGGGACGGCTCATCACCGTCACGGAACAAAGACAGATCTGACAATCGAAAAAGGGAACGAACTTCCGGAATGGAGTACTAGGTGACCGGCAGTTTGGAACGCTGTGGGGATGGGCAGAGGCGTCACCCATACCCGCCGATGGCGGGCGTCGTGGCCTCCCTCCCCATGGCTAGGCATGGGCACCCACGGAATTGCCTCCTTCTGGCAACAGGGGAACTGTGGGACCGATGACCAACACGGCCGGAGATCCTAAGGAGGTTTGGCGGCAGGTCGCTACCAGTTCGTCCAGTACAGTGCGCACCGCTTGTTGGTGCGGCCAACTGGCCCACCGAATCACGGCCACCGGGGTCTGTGCGGCTTTCCCCCCGGCCATGAGCCCGCCGGCAATGTCCGCCAGGCGATCCATCCCCATGAGGATGACCAAGGTGCCGGGAACGGTGGCCCAAAAACGCCAATCGGGGCTTTCGCCCTGGGCGTGGTGAGCGGTGAGGACCGTCACACTGTCGGACACGCCTCGAAACGTCACGGGAATACGCGCTAAGGCAGGGCCGGCCAATGCGGAGGAAATCTCGGGGACCACGCTCCACCGGATTCCTGCCATCGTGAGGGCTAGCGCCTCCTCGCCCCCACGGCCAAAGACATACGGATCACCGCCTTTGAGGCGCACCACGATCAGCCCTTGCCGCGCATACTGTGCCAACCGGGCTTGAATGGTGTGTTGCACGGCTTGGGCACTCACGCCTTTCTGCTTGCCAACATCCTCTAAGAGAGCTTTTGGTTTGGCTAGGGCCAGCACTCGTGCATCCACTAAACGATCGAACAAAATCGCATCGGCCCGCTGAATCAAGCCCGCCGCCTTCACCGTGAGCAATTCGGGATCCCCCGGCCCTGCTCCCACCAGGAATACCTCACCGGGCATTGCGCTGCCCCCCTTCTTTGCTCGGCGAAAACGGCCACTTGGCCGCCAGTTGGACCGCTAACCACTGGCGGCGCTGGTGCGGGTCCGGTATGCGGGCCTGGGCCTGCTGCCGAAGACCATGCATCTCGTCCACCAATGCCGCCCAGGATTCGGGAAACAGGGATTCTAGGTACCGCCGGATGGCCTGGGCCAGGATGGGGGCTTGGCCACTCGTTGATATCGCCAAAACCAAATCACCACGGCGGATTTGGCTGACCGCCAGGCAATCACTGAGGGCGGGGGTATCAACGACATTCATCCACACGTTGTGGGTTCGGGCCCAGATGGCCACCGTGCGGTTGAACTCTTGGTCTGCGCTGGCAGCAATTGCCATGACCGCTCCTTTCAAATCGTCCACGGTCGGGGGACGTGGATGCCATGTCACATCAGCATGGGAAGTCCAGGGCATTAGGTCCGGGCTGGGCATAGGGGCAAAGAGGAGTACCCGGGCTCCCGCCGCGACCAATCCCGCGATCTTGGCCCCCACCAGCGGCCCCTCTCCGATCACCACGACCGGTCGGCACGAGACATTCAACATGACGGGGTAATAGCCCATCGTCAACCTCCCGTCGCCAGGCCGTCAGGCGTTCTGGCCAGCCCTTGAGGTGGGAGCAAGTCCGTCTGCCTGTTCTGGCGGAACTGAGGACCGGGGGAGTTCTCTAATAAACGAGCGTGCCGTTCCATGTGAGCATGCCTCCTTGCAGGTGATAAATTTTCCAATCGTCCACGTCTTGCCAAGCATGTGCGGCCGCCTGGCTGCGACGGCCACTGCGGCACACGAGAACCACGGGAGTCTGGTCGGGAAGGGTTGCGAGGGCTTCGGCTATATTGTCGGCGGCCACTTGCCGGGCATGAGGAATGTGGGCCGCGGCATACTCTTCAGGGGTGCGCAGGTCCAGAACGGCTACGGTGCCCGTGTGGAGCCAAACTTGCAGTTGATCAGGATCTACCGCCCGCCCAGCGACCGGCATCTCCCGTTGGGTATCCACGAGGGTGCCATTGTCACACTCGGCGTGGCCGACAGCCACAGCAAACGGTTGGGAATCTCCCCAGTCCCATGCTAAAAGGGGATCGGAATCGTCGGGGGTGAAGAGGAGTCCGGCCAGAAGCCACTCGAGACGGGCGTTCCAGGTGGTCATGCATCAATCCCTCCTTCGTCATTGGCGGGTAAAAACTGGCGCCGAGCCCACTCCCCAAAGGATTCGCCTTCCCGCGCTCCGTCCGCATAGGCACGGCAGAGACGCCGCACGGCTTCGGGCACGCGGCGCGCGGGAATACGGACAGTGGTGACGCCTTTGTGTGGCGTTTCTTGGTCTTCGCTGCCCCCTAACCACAGCCGGTATACGGGAATCATGGTCCGTCCCAGTCTGGCCGCGCCGCCCATCAGTCCCACGTCGGCAAAGCGGACATGCGTGCATGAATGAGGGCACCCGCATATTCTCACCGTAGAGGGCGCTAATCGGGTCCCTTCACTTCTTGCCGCTTCGTCCGCGAGGGTGTCTGCGACCATGCGGGCCAGTGAGCCCGAGCGGGTGATAGCCAGGTTGCAGTACGGCGCACCGGGACAGCTGATCACGGTGGTGGTTTGGAATTGACGGGGGGCCGCAGCAGGGATGCGATTAATGCCGGGCCCTGGGCCGCCGACACGCCATGGATCACGAGTTGTTGCGTGGTCGTCGTTGACAGCAGCCCATTCCCGTAGAGGTCAGCCCACTCGGCCGCTAAGCGGGCCTGAGGCGGGGTGAGGGATCCGCCAGGCCAAGTGAGGGCGACTGCCCATCGGCCCTCTTGTTCCGGCCACAAACGCCGCTGGGCCCAAACCGGATCCATTCCTAATCCTTCGGCCCAAGGAGGTAGCGCGCGGGGAGGAAAAGGACGGGGCGGCACAGGGGAGGGGGTGTCTCTGAACCAGTCTACGGGCGGATGCGAGGCGGCATCATAAGACGCTTGCACCATCTGCCGGAACCCCTCCTCACCCTTTTCCGCGACCAACCATTTGAGACGCGCGCGATGCCGTTGCGGCCGGGGGCCCCAGTGGTGAAACAGGGCGACAATGGTCTCAATGAACGGCACCAGTGCGGATTCCGGAACAAAAGCCGCCAGCGGAAAGCCCACATTCGGGGTCGCGCCGATGCCTCCTCCGACGTAGACCCGAAATCCCGGGACACCGTGGTGCCGGGTCGCCACGGCTCCGATATCTTGGAGGCGGGTGGCGGCACAATCCCGCGAACAACCCGATACGGCGATTTTGATCTTGCGCGGCAGAGCCTCGGTGGCAGCGGATCCCAAAAACGTACGGACCAGGCACCGCGTCGTGGGTACGGCGTCAAATGGCTGCCAGGGACAGGTGCCCAGCAGGGGGCAGCCGACGACATTTCTGACGGAATTGCCCCCCGCATCCCGGGTGGTCAGCCCCACCGCGCTTAATTGCTCCAGCAACTCCGCCGTGTGATCGGGTAACACGTCGTGAAGTTCAATGGCCTGGCGGGTCGTAATATGAAGATCCGCCAGGCTGGGGGAGGCCCACTGGGCGAGTGTACGGAGCTGCTCCGCCGCGAGCAGGCCATAGGGCGTTTTGACGCGCACCATGTAGCGGGTACTCGGGGAGCGTTGCAGATGGATTCCCATTTGAATGCGGGCCACGCGAAAGTGCGCAGCATCCAGGTGACCGCGCTGGTAGTCCGCCAGGATGTTCTGGTAGGCGGTGACGGCCTGGTGGATCAAGGGTTCTCCCGGCAGAAACGCCAAGCGATGAGCAGTGTGATTCACTACGTGTGCCTCCTTGCAGTGCGATTGAAGATCCAGGGTGAAGGGGTCGGTCTGGTGAGCGTTTCTGATTATAGTCTATTAATATGATGGGCGCAATAGGGTATATCGGGGGCACCTCGGGCAGCGTACCGGAAGCGCGGTGGCCGATGTCGATGGGGATCCAAACGCTGTGCGCGATTCGGCGAAACCACCAGGCGGGCTGCGAGAGGCGTCCTGACCACTCAAAAGGGCCCCATTGGCCGTCACAATTGCGCCTGATGGGCCAGGGGGAACCCGGGATCGGGTCTCTTGGGCGGGCCGATCGGTCGTAGTGGCAATGGCCCAATGGGTCCTAGAAACAGCAGACATTCCGTGTTAGCCTTGAACTGTTTTACAGAGTCTCTGCCGTAAATGTGGTTACATGGCGCGACGCAAAGGGAGACGCGTCGCGTGAGGGTTTGCGAGGTGCGGAAGCGGGATTAGCCGTGACACGTAGGGTTTGATTACATGCGAACCCCAAGAATCTCAGCAGACCACAGTGCCGGTAGTCGCCTCAGAGGGAGGATTGTGGCATTGGCGAAACGGTGGTTCCGCCAAATACTGTCGCCGAGGTTAAGCTCCGTTATATGTAGTGTCTAATGCACTGTTTATAGCCGACCAATTGGTTTCCTGCCGAGATTTTCTAGAATGAATATACCAGCAAATATAGAAAGAGAGCCAACCCAAAGGGGGAGGCCAGTGAGTTTATTGGCCATGCAGGAGGAAATGGCATGGGAGCAGAGGGCAATGGTTCCCGACCGGAACCCCTCCAGAGTTTGGTCGGAATGAGGAGGGGAGGGTTCATGGAAGTGGAAACGAACCAAGAAGAATGGCTGGGGACTTATGGCTACGATTATCTGGCAGCATGTTGGCTAAAGGGGCCGTGCGGACCGAGCAGGTAGCCCAGTGGTACGGAGCCGTGAACTTGGAGTGGGTAGCATTGACTGCGGCATATCCCCTGGTGCGCGCTCCAGACCATGTGGGGTTGGAGTGGACTTTTGCTGCCGAGCTCCTCGCGCTGACACCGGGGTCTTCTGCAAAGAGGGGAAGGCCGGGCCAATAAGTTATCGGGCATTTGAACCAATGAGTGCCACGGTATGTGACGCAGTGTGGCGCACAGACCCACGACCCGTATTGGGAGGTTCTGGGGGATTGAGCTGTGCGATGGATTCAATGCGGCAGGAAGTGTCTGATGACGTTGACAGCTCCATCTCCCTGATCCAGTGCCGCAAACCTCGGTTTGCAGGGTGGGGTCACCATAAACAGAGAAGTATTCTGCTCTCAGTGGCATCCAAGGGTGAGTCTAACAAAAGAGGGGGACATGGGTACCACCCCTACAGGGCAGTCTCTGAATAAGATAAGTGTAGGTGGGGAGCACCGAGCCAACACCGGTGTGAGGCGTGTTGCACAACAAACCTGGAATGGATCGGCAGAGATCGCAGGCGGGCTTCACGTGAGGATTGTTAAGGAAGAATAGCACAAACTCCCGGGTGAACCAGGAAAGAAAGGGGTCAAACAGACCCGCCGGTACGCTTGCCAGGGGAACACAACAAGGAGCACTCGATCATGTTGGACGATTTATTGAGTCCCATGCACTTGGTGGCGTTGGGCATTGTCGGACTGAACCGGGGCTAGAGGTGACAGTCCTGAAGCCACCGCCTGAGACGTGAGCGCCCTGGCGAAAGCAAGGTGATGGGGCGGAACAGCGTGGCAGGGCGAAGGAGCGATGACATATGCATACGACGGGAGAAGGTCAGCGCATTGGTGTCAGCGTGCTCAGTCAGAGTGAAATCGTTTATGTCGGATTGTGCGCATCGGTCACACAACACCCGGATTTAGTGTGTTGCCCGCACCAGGCAGAGGACCCAACCTGGTCGTCCCAGGCAGTGCCGCCCAATGCGGATGTGGTGGTGGCCATACTGACGCCTGATGCTTTGTGGGACGTGGTGCAGGCGCTGAACGTTACAGCACCTGACGTGCCGGTGGTCGGGGTAATTGAAGCGCACACCGTGAGCAACGAGGAGGTGGTCCACTTGGTGCGGGCGGGGATCACCGGACTTACCACCTCAATGTGCGCAGAGACCATCATCAGCATAGTGCGGTTGGCTGTGCGCCATGTGACTATGGTGGATACGACTCTGATGCAGGCGATGATGCGGCACTCCGAGAGGTTTCCCCCATTTCATGCCGAAGGGGTGGGGGTCGCTGATTTATCGGCTCCCGATCGTTGCCTGTTGGCATGGATTGCCCATGGGTACAGTAATCGCCAAATCGCGGTGGAATTGGGGACGACGGTGAGCGGGGTGAAACATCGCGTCAGCAAGGTGCTCAAACAACTTCAGGTGTCTTCCCGTATTTTGTCGGTGCCGCTGTATGTCACCTACGAGCACCAAGGGCGGGCACAATCCGACCTTGCGGGAGCGCCAACGATACTCCCGGTGACCCAAGCGCCACCCAGCGACCGCACGCAGGATGAGGGTTCACCATTCTGTGAACAGACGGGTCTGCTGAACGGTGAACATACGGAAACGCCGGGAAGGGAGACGACAAGATGCCATCAGAGCCACTGAGCATCGATACGCGGGGATTGCTCTGCCCCTTGCCGGTGATTCAATCACGCCGGGCTCTAGAAGGGATGCCCACTGGGGCGATTCTTGAGGTGTTGTGCGGGGATGCGATCAGTGCGTGCGATGTGGAGGTCTGGGCAACCCATCATGGCTACCGCGTCATGACATGGGATACCCAGGATGCGGCTCTCCGGCTCACCATTGGCCGTCAGTCCATCACCCAAGATTTTAATCATTCTCCACGGACAACAGAGAGAAGATGATATTGGAGGGATGATGCAGGATTGTGACCCCACTCATTGTGGGGCATCGTCCCATGGAATTCATGGCTGGCGAATCGGCACGTGGGCGACCCCCAACGCACGGCTTGGTCTGCCGTTTGGCAAGATCAAACCGTGGGCTTTGATGATGGAAGAGCCGGGGCGGGTCTTCCCGATTCAGCAAAAACAGCGGGGGAGGGTACACCTACCATTGTGCATCTCGCACGAAAGCCATGGAAGACTATTCGACAGCGCACAGCCCTTTCTTTATCAACGATAAAGAATGCGTCGTGCCTGCTTTATAGAGAGAAAGACGTCTATAGGGCAGGGACCGATGTTATTAGGCCACAATGCCAATGGGAAACTGCACTGAGCCCTATGACGACCGCATGCCTATTTCCTTCTCGTGTGACCCATCACCATGCGCTTATGGAGAGCGACGGAGGGACTGGCTCGATGATGCCCGGCCGTCGGCCAATACGGCTCAGGTGTCCACTCCTACAGCGACTGCTGAAAATGAGAGGCTGACACTAATAGCAGTCGGCTGCTGCGGATGCGTTTTTCTGTGTTAATTCTCAACTTTCGCAGGTAAAAACTGAGCCTTTTGCCTTTGCTTATGCCGCTTTGCGGGATTTTTGACCGGGGCTTGACTTCTGGAGACCGTTGATCCGGTCGCGGAGTGGGGCCGGAAGTTGTCGCAGAAAGGCTTGATAGAGCGCCTCCACTTGGTCGGGCGTCAAATCGAGAGTCTCATGCAACGCGGCCTCGAAGGCGGCCATGATCTGGTCCCAGACGATGGCCCAGGTTAAATCGGCCAGTTCATCCACCATGACAAAAAATAGGGCTCCGACGGTGCGCAGATCCTGTTCGGCCCGCGTTTCCTCGGTTAACAAGAGATAACGCCAACAGACTAAGGTCGTGTGCGCGATCAAGGCATCATAGGACCGACTCTGAAATTCCCGGGCGAGGCCCAAAAAAGATTTGCTGACTTTGAAGAAGGTTTCAATGTCCCACCGTTTCCCATACAGCCGCACGACTTCGTCGTCGGGCAGACTGATGTCGGTGCACAGCAGCGCCAGCCATTCCCGTGAATGACCGCGCCGGTCCCGAATAAACACAAGTTTGACGGGAAGAGGACCCATCGGGGTGGGGAGTTGCACCACGACCGATCCTTGCAGCTCATGACGGCTCCATGAGCTGCGCAAGGCCCGATAGATCTGCGACAACGTGAGGAGCCGTCCCTGCCATTCATAGCGCAGGGAGCCATTTTTGAGCATGCCAATGACCTCGCACCCGGTCTCGTTCACGATGCGACGGATTAACGTGGGCGTGGTAAACCCGCGGTC
>DAHWJO010000153.1:0-8091 GCA_027344105.1 Sulfobacillus sp. | reverse complement strand
TTTGGGATGGTCTCCCTCACCTGCAGTCTGCCCGTGTTTATGGTGGTTGTGGGGGAAGGGCTGAGCCGGCCCCTGCCCGCGCAGGTTCTCCTCTACGGGGCATTTGCTGTTGGTTTAGGCACTGTGATCACAGGGCTGTCAACCGTGACGGCCGTCACGCGGGTGTTCGTGGAGAGGGTCATAGAGCAAGTGATGCCGATGGTGCAAAAGGCGAGCGCGGTCATTATGATTGCTGCCGCAAGCTACCTGGTGTGGTATTGGATCGTTGGGCCGGGTCTGGCAACGGTTTTTTCCTAAAAGATGTTTGCTATCAGGAGGGTCCACATAATGCGTAAAACGACGTTATGGGCAGTCGCCGCAGGCATTATCACGCTGCTATTGGTGTTGAGTTTGGGAGTGTTCAAGCTCGTATCGTCTTTTCATGTCACAGCCGCGGGCCGTTCCCAGCCGCAGTCGTCTCCGGCCATGGCGCAGCCGGCCTCAGTGGATCCCGGTGCCCCGCTGGACAATCATCCGGCCCCAAACTTTACGTTGACGAATCAATTTGGCCAAACCGTTTCCTTATCGGACCTGCGGGGAAAAGTCGTGGTGATGGGGTTTGTCAATGGGGCCGGGAATACGGTCAGTCCCTTGATGGCGGTCATTATGCGCAACGTCCGCTATGATCTGGGGTCCCACAGCAGCGCCGTGCAATTTGTTGCGGTCAATGCCAACCCCGTGGCCACTGCGGTCCCGAGCGTATACCACTGGTCGCAAACCTACCACATGCTGCACGTGTGGCAATTTCTAACGGGGTCGTCCAGCACACTGCAGACCATCTGGCATCATTATTTTATGCAGACCAACGTCATTCGCGGCTCGCTAATCAATCACACGCCGGGAGTATTTGTCATCAGCCCGCAAGGCCGGGAAAGTTGGGTCTATCTCAATTCCGCCAGCCCGTCGGACGCCGCGATCGGGGCGCAGGTGCACAATATCCTCGAACACGTTATCCCGCTGTTGCCCCACCATCCTTCCGTCGGGATTCCGCCGGCGCGTCAACTGGCTTTTTACCCGGCCACATTGGGCCCAACCGGCGGCGTGAACCGCTCCTTTCACCTCTCAGCCATCATGCCGGGAGGCGCTTCAGGCTCAGTCACCGTGGGTTCGGGAACGCCCGTTCGCTTGATCGACTTCTTTGCCACGTGGTGTCCAGACTGTCAGGAAGAGATGCCGACGTTGGCACGGCTTCAAGAATGGCACGGGAGCCATCCAGCCTTTCCGCAAGTTGTCGGGGTGGACCTGCGCATGTCGCAATCCTCCACCAGCCAGGTAGTGGCTTATGCCAATAAGCTTCACCTGTCATTCCCCATTGCCTTAGATGATCACGGCAATGTCGCAGATTCCTATGGAGTGTCAGGTATTCCGACGCAGGTGTTGGTTTCCTCCGCGGGGAATATTCTGTGGTATCACGAAGGCCTGATTTCGTGGACCGACTTGATGCAACAAATACGCACGCATCTGCCTCGAGCTGGATAGCTGGCGGGCCGAGAGGGAGACAGGCCGGGATGGCAGCGGCAGTCCCGTGACGCCCCTACCGTACCACAGCTGCAAATGAGGTGAGAGTAAGTTTTTGCAACTCTCCGATGCTCTGCACCCTTTTCTTCGGGGATTGACGGCGCCATTCGCTGTGTTTGTGGAAGGAAAAAATTTCGGTGCAGAAGTAAGCCCCATGGACATAAATGGCATAGTCCAATGAAAACCTTTCGCGGGGTGATGAAAT
Source organism: Sulfobacillus sp. (assembly GCA_027344105.1). Taxonomy (GTDB): domain Bacteria; phylum Bacillota; class Sulfobacillia; order Sulfobacillales; family Sulfobacillaceae; genus Sulfobacillus. Next base: position 6,329 of record DAHWJO010000153.1, on the reverse strand, counting down.
CACCGCCAATAAGGACACATTGCACGGGTTCGTACGAACCCCTTACGCCGGGGGCTCGCATCATTCGGTATTTTCATACCAGGTGACAGCCGACCAGCTGCGGGATTGGGCAGACCTGTCAGGGATCGAGTGTGTGGTCATTAATCGGGAGAGTTCGGTGTTAGCGGTGCGCGATACGCTGCGCTGGAATGACTTGTACTACCAATTTCATGGCGCTAGGTAAGTCTGATGCGATAAGTGGTCCTAGCCAACGCACCCCAAAGAGAGTAGCGGTACCCCAACAATGCTAGTGCTATTAGTTCCTGCAATTCTGCTGGAACGTTGCCATGGTGCATTTCCAACCCGGTGAGATCAGTCAATGAATCACCGTGCCTGCTGAACAGAGCGAATTGAAGCGGATTTATTTATGTCTGTTCATTCATCAATCATCTATATATTGGGTACTTTCGGTGGAGACGTGCGGTGACGTCTCCACCGAAAGTACCATGCTTCTCCTCGAAGAAGATGTTCCCATGACTGACCAGAGCTGAATCATTCTCATCCCGGCGATGCCTTGTCCGCCAAGGAGGATGCCGAGTTACGGGTCAGCTTTGCGTTTCTCGTTCGTGCTGCTATCGATTCCACCGCCCCTTTTTGAATAATACTACGGTGACCCGTGGGCACATCTTAGAGGGGATAGGTGGTGTATCCTGAGATAGGTGACTGGTGGAGTCTTGCGAGCACCCCCAGCCCACCCGGGTCTTCCAAGTCGGATTGAACCAAAATCTGCCCGCAATGGGCGGGGATGGTTACCGCATTTCGAAGTCAGGATGGTGTCGGTAGGAAAGGAGCATCGTACGTGGAACAAGCAGCGATCGAATGCCGAGGGGTGGCAAGGCGATTCGGGACACGCACGGCGGTATCTGACCTCGACCTCACGGTGCCGCGAGGGGGCGTGTTTGGATTTTTGGGGCCAAATGGGGCGGGAAAGACGACGACGGTGCGGATGCTGGTCGGAATGCTGCGCCCATCGGCGGGGACGATTCGTGTCTTGGGGCATGATCCCCTCACGGATGGGGAATGGGTCCGGGGACATTCTGGGGTGATGCTGGACAATGTTGGTTTATATGACCGGCTGTCGGCATGGCAAAACCTGCTATTCGCAGCGCGGGTCGCTAAACTTTCCGCGTCCGAGGGGAGCCAGCGGATGGAGACAGTGCTAAGACGGGTGGAACTCTGGGATCGGCGCTTCGACCGCGTTTCAGGGTTTAGCAAGGGGATGCGGCAAAAACTCGGGCTGGCCCGGGCGCTCATCGCGGAGCCGGACCTTCTCATCTTGGATGAGCCCACAGCGGGGCTCGATCCCGCCAATATCGTGATGGTTCGGGAACTGTTGGTGTCTCTTGCCGGGGACTCGGGCCACTCGATCTTTCTATGCACGCATTTGCTGGCAGAAGCCCAGCGCATTTGCGACCAGGTGGCAATTATTCAAAACGGGCGAATCTTAGCCGTTGGGGATCCCAATCGCTTGGGCGGGCAGGGGATGCCCACGGTGCGCCTGACCTTAACCGGAGTGAATGCGGAGGATTTGGCACACATTGCGATTCCGCTGCATGTCGAACTGCGCCGCGTTGAAGGCCGCGACTGGCGCGCTGTGGTAGCCACGGACGAAGACACTGAGCAACTGGTGGCGGCTCTGGTAAATGCCGGAGTAGGCGTCCGCGCGGTGATTCCCGAAGATGTTTCCTTAGAAGAAGAGTATTTGCGGTTAGTTGGAGGGGAAGACCATGCATGACTTATGGACTATGATGGAAAAAGAATTTGCCGAACTCCGCGGCAACCGCCGATTCCTGTGGGTGTTTCTCTTCGCCGTGCTAGCCATGGGAGTGCTGCCCTCTTTGACGTTTGCCCATCACCACGGGCAACTTGGTGCAATGGGCACGATTTTTCTTGTCCTCTATGTGCTATTTGCGACAGTGATTGTCGTTGCCAACACCGCCCCGGATCTGGTTCTGCATGAGCGGGTGGGCCATACGTTGGACTATTTGCTGACCACTCGGCTTTCCGACCGGGCCATTTTTGGAGCGAAGGTCGCGACAGCGGCTATTGTGGGGTATATGGCCGCCATGCTAGCAATCGCGGTTCAACTGGTCGCGGCAGCTTTCTTGAGCGGCAGTGGCCTCCATTGGCTATTTTTGGGGCAACCTGGAGGCCGGATCATCGCGTTCGGGGTGACGGCGGGACTGAGTCTGTATGTGGCCGTAATTGGCACGTTTGTGGCGCTCCGCGTGGGCGAGCAGCGCGCGGCTTACATGGTCACTATTCTGTCGGTGGGCCTCCTTGTGGTGCCGTTCCTCGCGGGTTGGCTGCACTTGTCTCTTACCACTGTGTGGATTGGCCATGCCGCCGAGTGGCTGGGCATCATTGCGTTAGGACTGGGCGCGATTGGCCTGCGGCTGTTTCGCCGGGATATGCTGGTGCTGTACCTCCAGGAGTAGGCGATGTGTGCGGGGAGTCGGGACCGACCTGGACACTGAAGGGCAGCGCGCATCATTTAGGGGTCCTTGTCGGTGCCGCAAATCAATCCCATTTAATCGTTGCCTCGATCCAGAGATGGCTCGAGGTCTTGTTGCATTGTCAACAGCGAATCGTTCTTCGGGGGTTGCCCGCGCCGGGAGACGCGCTGGATGCGATCTATCCCGACTGCCAGTGTGGGGCTGCAGCTGGGGATAATCCGGGGACACGGCCATTCGAAATTCTATGTTATGCGTGAGGCAGAGCCTTCGATAGGGATTGGGGATCACCGTATAGCATGCCACTCATACGCTGGCGGGCTCTTTGGTATGAATGATTGCTCGGCCATCCATGCGAAGGTATAGGCCTGATGGTTTGTGGTATCATACAAAGAAAAGTTATGGCCATGGCAGGTGTTTTGCAACTGTCCCGCAGAAGGCAGCCGCCACGCAGCGTCAAGCCGCCATGGCGGCATCCATACAGGACAGAACCGGAATCGCTGTGCCGGTTGGAGAATGAACTCGTCGATGTCAGGGACAATGTCCACGGTCTGTCGAAAAAACCCTGAATAATTGCTGGCTTAGCGGGTGAGGTCTCTGTTATCCGGCATTTCAATGAAAGACCAGCGCTTCCGTATCTCCAGTTCCTTAAATCTATACAGTTACCGCAAAAGGTCAACTCACAAAAAGCAGGAGCGGATGCTATTGGCTTCACGATATGGTTGGGTTGAGCAATTTGCCCTTGATGTAAGGGGAGTGGCCCGATGAAGCCTGCCATCTTTACTTACCGCCGTCCGGCGACACTGCATGAGGCGCTGAAGTTGCTCGAGGAGACGGGCGATGAAGGCAAAGTCATTGCTGGCGGCCAGAGTTTGGTGCCCATGATGAACATGCGGCTAGCGCGTCCGGAATATCTTGTAGACATCAATGATCTCGACGACTTACGTTATATCCGCCCATTTGAAGGGGGGATAGATATTGGCGCACTGACGCGGCACGGTGACCTCGAGCGATCGGCCATTCTCCGCCGCCTCTGCCCAATTGTGCCGACAGCGGCCCACTTCATAGGCCACTACGCCATTCGCCAGCGCGGAACGATCGGGGGCAGTATGGCGCATGCGGATCCCGCCGCCGAATTGCCGTTACTGGCCGTGCTTCTTGATGCCACCCTGACTATCGCGTCTCTGGATAACACTCGCAGCCAGACTGCACGCGAATTTTTTCTGTCGATGTACACCACAGATCTCCAGCCCAATGAAATTCTCACCGCCGTCCGGTTCCCCGTGATCCCGCCCGGTTCCGGGTGGTCTTTCAAGGAGTTTTCCCGGCGTGCAGGAGATTTTGCCTTGGTTTCTGCGGCGTGTACTATGCAGCTAAACTCGAGTGGGTCTGTAGAGCAACTTCACTTGGCTTTAGGAGGAGCCGATTTGATCCCCATTCGTGTAGACGCCAGTATTGCATCTTTTATAGGGGAACGGCCAGATGCAAGATGGCGGCAAGCGGTGGCGAAGGCAGCGTTGAACGACCTTGAACCCATGAGCGACGTGCATGCCAGCACCCAAGACCGTTTGGACTGGCTCGCATTGACGGTGGACCAGGTGCTGGCCCAATCCAGTCTGCGGGCCAATGAAATTGGGGAACAGGCAAGCCATACCCCGGAAGAGGAGAAACCATGAACGAAGTACCGGTAACCCTTTGGGTCAACGGCCAAGCATACGCCGTGCGGGTGAGCCCGCGTAAACTCTTGTCTGATGTGATTCGGGAGGACATTGGGCTGACGGGGACCCATGTTGGCTGTGAGCATGGCGTCTGTGGAGCTTGCACAGTGTGGCTCGATGACCGTCCTGCCCGGTCCTGCCTGATGTTTGCCATACAGGCTGAGGGTCATGCCGTTACAACTATTGAAGCGTTGGCCCAACACGGCCAGTTGAACGTTTTGCAGCAGGCGTTGCACGAGGAGCACGGTCTGCAGTGCGGCTTTTGCACACCGGGGATTGTCATGACGATGGAAGCCTATTTGCATGAGCACCCCAATCCTACCGTGGATGATATACGCGATGCCTTGTCAGGCAATTTATGCCGGTGCACTGGATACCAAAATATTGTCGCCGGGGTTCAAAAAGCAGCGCGGGTTCTCGCCCAAAACAGCTCTGGCGCAACAAGTGCTGCTGGCAGCGGGAGCACCCATCTAAGCGAGGGGGGACGGGAATATGTCTGATGCCGTGCTGGATATCGCTGTTCATCACCAGACCTTCACGGTCATAGGTCAGAGCATGCCCCGTGTGGAGGACTACCGACTGTTAACGGGTACGGCAAAATATCTGGATGATATCGAGGTTCCCCGTGCTTTGCATGCGACTTTTGTCCGCAGCCCCTATGCCCACGCCCGGATCCTCAGCATCCAGACCGACCAGGCAATGGCCGTCCCCGGGGTGGTAGCTGTGGTAACCGGGCAAGACTTAGCGCGGTGGACGCAGCCAGCACGGATGGCGCCACCAATCGAAGGCCTGTTTCCCATGGAAATGACGACGCTGCCCATTGATAAGGTGCGATTTGACGGAGATCCCGTAGCATGTGTGGTGGCTGCCGACCGGTACACGGCGGAGGATGCAGCGGAATTGGTCATGGTGGAGTATGAGGTGCTTCCTGCCGTCACCGACATGTTCGCCGCCGCCGAAGAGGGGTCGCCATTAGTGGACGAAGCCCTCTCTAGTAACTTGGTGTCCCATCAAACTTACGCCAAGGGAAACGTGGCGGGGCGGTTTGCGCAAGCCGACGCCATTGTTGAAGCCACATTCTCGCAACACCGCCAGACCCATGTCCCTATGGAGACTCGGGGCTGTGTGGCCGTGTGGGACGATGGGCGACAATATTTAACCTTCTACATCGGCACGCAAGTGCCTCATCCCATGCGCACCACACTCGCGGCCCGAATGGGTTTGAAAGAAACGCAGGTCAATGTCATCAGCCCGGATATCGGTGGGGCTTTTGGCCAGAAGATTGCGCTGTACCGGGAGGAGCTCACAGTAGCTGCACTGGCCCGGGAACTCCACCGGCCGGTTAGGTGGCGCGAAGATCGTATGGAAAATCTACGGGCTGCCAGCCACGCGCGAGAGGATTTTGTCAAAACCCGGGCGGCTGTCATGAAGGACGGCCGAATTTTGGCCCTTCACGCTGATTTGTTCAGCGACTTTGGCGCCTATTCGTTTTTTCCCGCGAATTACATGATCCGGGTCGTTGCCATGCTTCTCCCTGGACCGTATAAGATTCAGGACTACTCGTACGAAGTCAAAGTAGCTTTGACCAACAAGTGTCCCGCTGGGCCGATGCGCGCCCCAATGGCTATTGCCAGTTGGGTGACCGAAGGCACAATGGACGCCGTGGCGCGCAAGCTGAAACTTGACCCTGTTGAGGTCCGCCGCATCAATATGCTCAAGCAAGACGATTTGCCTTACCTTACGGCAACGACGGAACTCTATGAGGACATCACGCCTAGGGAAACCTTGGACCGCGCCGTCCACAGTTTTGACTATTACGTTCGGCGGAAGGAACAGGAACGTCTCCGGGCCCAGGGCAAGTACCGGGGAATTGGCATTTGTTCGGTAATCGAATCGACGACTTACGGGTCGGAATTTTATCGAAAGGCGGGAATTTCGGGAACGGGCCACGAGGCAGCCTGGGTCCGGATTGAACCTACCGGGGTGGTGAATGCCTCGGCGGGGATAATGGGTTCGGGGCAAGGCTATGAAACAGTCATGGCCCAGGCGGTTGCGGACGGTTTGGGCTGCCACCCCCGCGATGTGGCCATTCACCTGGGAAACACGCTGCTAGCGCCCT
>DAHWJO010000152.1:0-8156 GCA_027344105.1 Sulfobacillus sp. | reverse complement strand
AATTGCGGGTGCGGGTGCTCGGTTCGAAAAACAGATTGACAATGGCTTTCCCCCGCAGTGTGGGCAGCTTCTTGATGGGCCTGTCCAGAATTTCTCCGAGATTCTGGGACAGGTCCAAAATGTCGCGGATATCCTGCGCGGGAAGATTCTGCAGCGCCAGCAGGTCTCTCATAATTCATCTCCTTCAGAAGCTCTTTCCAGATAAACCTGATCGGCCCCGTCCACTTCCTCGAGTTCCACCCGCACCTGCTCGGCGCGGGCCGTGGGCACATTCTTCCCGACATAATCGGCCCGGATAGGCAGTTCGCGGTGACCCCGGTCAATCAGGACGGCCAGCTGGATCGCCTGCGGCCTCCCGAAATCCGACACCGCGTCCATCGCCGCCCGCACTGTGCGGCCGGTGAACAGCACGTCGTCTACCAGCACGACCACCCGGCCATTAATCAGGGCGGGATTGAGCGAGGTGGCGTCGACCGCTGAAAACGGCCTCTGCTCCCGGTCATCGCGGTACAGCCCGATATCCAGCACCCCGGTGGGCGGGGCCGCCCCTTCAATCAGGGCAATATTCGCAGCCACTCTCTTGGCGAGGGGGACTCCCCGCCGGCGAATTCCCACCAGGCTCACCCCGTCCACTCCGTGATTGCGCTCCACAATTTCATGGGCAATGCGCATTAGTGCACGCCTTATGGCATCAGAATCCAGCAGCAAAGCAATATTCTTCATAACAGCCTCCTTAGACGGCAACCAAAAAAATGCTCTAGCCTCCCGAAGGCTAGAGCAAAAAGTTCTGGCTTTGCCCCTTACCAGCCTCACGGGACTGGTGTTAAAGGATGTGACCTAAAGGTCATATTATACGACCTGCCTGTTTTCGTAAAGGGCCTTGAACCCAGTTCCATGGATTTTTGTGCGCCTCTTTGTCCATTCCCGGCAAAATTCGCGGTCCCTTGCGGGGAGCAGGCCTTTTTCTAAACCGTCCGTCATGGCGGTATCATGCCCCTCTTTGGGGAATTTTACCCTCTCCGGAGGCTAGGCTTAGGTTATGATAGGGGAAGAAGGAGGTTGCAATGGCTCATCACAACGTGGATTTAAAAAGATTATGGCGCAAGACGGGCCTGTTCATTGCCGGACTAATCATTGTCGGAATTGGTCTGGCGGTGCTGGTGGACCAGGGCAAGCAGCACAAATTCCTCCCCGCTGACACCGTCGACCCGATCAAGGCGCTCATTGTGCTGATGGTGGGCGGCGCCATCTCCTATTTGCTTGAGCGCTATCTCTTTCAGCTCGCGTCGCGGGCGCTGGGCGCGAGCCGCACCACAACCTTGCGCTTTATAATCCGCCTGTTCCTGCTCTTGGCCGTGATTTTGTCGGTCCTGGCCGCCTTTGGCGTAGGGCTCTCGTCGGTGGTGTTTGGCGGCGCCTTCGTCACCGCCATCATCGGTCTCGCCGGCCAGACAATGTTTGGCAACCTGATTGCCGGGATCGCCATCCTTCTGTTTCACCCCTTTGAGGTGGGAGACCGCATCAACTTCGTGGCCTGGCAGTACCCTATCCTGATGCCCAGCTTTCCCCACGAGGCGGTCAAGCCCGCCTACAGCGGGGTGGTCACTGACATTACCTTGATGTACACTTCCATGATTACGGACAGCGGCCCTCTCATGGTCGTGCCGAACGGCATCATCATTCAGGCGGTGGTGGAGAACCTGGCGCGGAGCCAGAAGCGCATTATCCGGCTGCGGTTTGACGTGGACATGGCCATTGACCCGGGGCAACTGCTGCCCCGGGTCGAAAAGCTGCTGAACACTCTGGGCTTCAGCGGCACGTCCCCCCTCATCATCGACGTCACCCCGACCACTTTTGCCCTGCTGATTGTCATTGACACCAAAATGCGCAGCGACGACGAGGTCCGGAACCAGATTTTCGGCCACATGGTGCCCCTAATTCAGAACATGGCCAAATCTGCCAAGACCGCCGTCACCGACGGCGCCACTTCACTGCCCCAAAAGGCCTAAGCCGTTCTCCAGAAGGAACCCTGTATCCACCTGGCCACAAAGCTCGGTGGATGTCAGGGCCACAGGGTCGACCACCGTGACTGGCCCGCTGTGGCCAGCCCACGACGTCCAATCTTCCGCAGGCGGCATCTGCCAGAAGCACAAGGGCTCGCCGGACACAGGGTGGCGGAAGGACAGCCGCGCCGCATGCAGGAGCTGGGCCTTAAACGGAGTGCCCGCTCTGGCATAGAGCGGGTCCCCCTGCACAGGGTGGCCGACACTGGCAAGGTGCACCCGGATCTGGTGGGTGCGCCCTGTCTCCAGGGTCAGCTGCACCAGGCTCACCTTGTCCCAGGCCGCTAGGGTGCGGTAGTGGGTCCGGGCCTGGCGCCCGGAATAGACGACGGCCATTTTGAGGCGGTTGCCCGGGTCCCGGCCGATAGGGGCGTCAATCACCCCGGCTGGTTCCGGCAGCCGCCCCGTGACCACAGCCAGATAATCCCGGTGCACCTCGCGGTCCTGGATCATGTCGGACAGGCGGGTCCGGACCGTTTCCGACCGGGCCAGCACGAGCAGCCCGGTGGTGTCGCGATCGAGGCGGTGCACCACCCCCGGCCGGAAATCTTCGGACTCCACCGCCAGCCACGGGGCGAGGCGGTGGACCACGCTGTCGTCCTCGTGGCCATGGCTCGGGTGCACCACCAGGTTGCGCGGCTTGTTCACCACCACCAGGTCCTTATCCTGATAGACAACCCACTCCTCGTCCACTAAGGCTCCCGTGTCCCATGCCGCAGGCACAGGCGCGGCCGGGGCCTGGGTGATGCTGACCGCGTCCCCGCCCTGCACTGTGTAGCTGGCCCGGGCCGCCCTCCCGTTGACCTGAATGCGCCCTTGGAGAATTTGGCGCTGCCAGTAAGTGCGGGAGTGGGACGGGCCCCACTCCTGCAGCAGCCGGTCCAGTCTGAGTCCGGCCTGCTCTGGGCCCACCCTCTGACTCTGCGCTTCAGGATTCTCCATTTTTATCCTGCCTCCAGTAGTAATACACGCCCACCAGCATCCCCACGACAATGGCCGAATCGGCGAGGTTGAACACGGGCCAGTCAATCACGTGGATATAATCGATCACCCGCCCCGACACCAGCCGGTCCCATAAGTTTCCTGCAGACCCGCCGGCAAGCAGTCCCAAAGCCACAACCATCGTCACCGGCAAGTCGGGACGGCGCACGGTATACCATCCAATCCCCACCAAGAGCCCGACTGCCACCACAATAAAGAGGGGCGCCCCCCCTCTGAGCAGACTGAAGGCGGCCCCGTTGTTCAGAATGTAGGTCCACGACAGCACCGGCGGCAGCACGGGCACACTCTGTCCCGGGACCATCGTCTTGGCAATATGGGACTGGATCAGGAGGTCGGCGGCCAGGATGACCGCCCCGATTGCCCACACCCCCAGAGCTCTCTTGGACATTAAAGAACCGCCTTCAGCACATCGTGGCAGCGCTCGCACAGGTCGGGAAACTCCTCATGAGTGCCCACATCCTCAGTGTAGCGCCAGCAGCGCTCGCACCGTTTCCACTCCGTGCGGCTTGCCGCAGCAAAAAGCGCTGCGCCCCTCTGTACCCGAATTTCCGCCGCCATGGCCATTTCCGTCAGTAGGGCTCGGTCCTCTTCGCTGAAGGGAGCGTCGGTCCCGGGCAGCGTCAGGGTCACCACCCCCTCCAGGGCGTTGCCGATGGTCTTGTCAGCCCGCACCACTTCCAGGGCTTTCAGGACCACGTCCCGGTAGCTCAGCAGGCGGCTAATGCGCGCACTTTCTTCGGGCGTATATCCCGGCGCCCAGATCTCCGGCCAGCGCAGCAGGTGCACAGAGGAGGGAGCATCAGCCCCCTTGGGGCTGTAACGGTAGACCTCATCGGCGGTGAACACCAGAATAGGCGCCACCAGACGGGTGAGCACATCCAGAATATAATGCATGACGGCCAAAGTTTCCCGGCGCAGGCTGTCATCCGGAGCCAATGTGTACAGCCGGTCTTTGATCACATCAAGGTAGAAGCTCGACAGGTCCGTTGTGACCAGGTGCAAAAGGCTGTGCACCACCTGGTGGAAAGCGTAGCCCTCGTAGGACACCCGGGCCTCCCCGCTCCACTCGTTGACGGTGTGCACAATCCACCGGTTGAGCGGGTCGCGCAGTTCGGGGCGGGATGATTCCGAGGGCGCCTCGAAGTCCGCCAGATTCCCTAGCAGAAAGCGGAAGGTGTTGCGAATTTTTCTGTAGCTCTCGGCCAGCTGCCGCAGAATTTCATCAGAAATTCTGACGTCGTTGCGGTAGTCGCTGCTCGCGACCCACAGCCTGAGGATATCGGCGCCGTAGCGGGCCACAATGTCCATCGGGTCGATGGTGTTGCCCAGGGACTTGTGCATTTCCTGACCCGATTTGTCCAGCACCATGCCGTGGGTGAGCACCATGCGGTAGGGAGCCTGGCCGCGGGCGGCCACAGCCGTGGTGAGCAGGCTGTTGAACCAGCCCCGGTACTGGTCATTGCCTTCCAGCACCAGGTCCGCCGGCCACTTGAGATGGCGGTGGCCGGCCAGAACCGCGGCCTGGCTGGAACCGGAATCCAGCCATACATCAAAGATATCGTGCTCCTGGACTAAGTCGCGGCTCCCGCACTCGGGACAGCGGTACTCGCTGGGCAGAAAATGCTCCGCGCCATTGGTCCACCAGGCGTCAGCGCCTTCCGTGCCGATGATTTTCGCGATATGGCGGATGAGGGGCGCATCCAGCACGGCCGTGTGGCAGGACTGGCAGTAAAATGCCGGAATGGGCACACCCCATACGCGCTGGCGGGACAGGCACCAGTCCTGGCGCCCCTCCACCATCTGCCGCATGCGGTCGCCGCCCCACTCCGGGTCCCAGCGGACGGTATGGGTGGCTTCTTCCAAACTATCGCGCACGCGATCGATGGACATGAACCACTGCTGGGTGGCACGGTAGATGACAGGATTCTTGCAGCGCCAGCAGTGGGCATACTGGTGATCCAGAGGCTCCTCTTGCAGCAGAGCCCCGACCTCCTTCAGCTTGCCGATCACGACAGCGTTGCCGTCCTGGTAGAACAGCCCCCCCACCAGCGGGGTGTCTTCCGCGTAGCGTCCCTGGTCATTCAGCGGCTGCACTACGGGCAAGTGGTACTGGCGGCCCGCGTCAAAGTCCTCCATGCCGTGTCCCGGCGCTGTGTGGACCAGTCCGGTCCCGCTCTCGCTGGTGACGTGCTCCCCCAAAATCAGGGGCACGTTGTGGCCCAGATAGGGGTGCAGGGTCACGACTCCCTCCAGTTCGCTCCCTTTCCAGGGACCGAACTCTTCGAATACCGTCCAACCCAGTTTCTCCTTGAGGGCGCCGGTCAGACTTTCTGCCACCAAGAGGCGGCCGTGCTCCCGGGTCCCGACAACCTGGTAGGACACGTCGGGGTGCAGGGCGATGGCGACGTTGGCGGGAATGGTCCAGGGGGTGGTGGTCCAGATGACGGCCCGGGTCCCTTCCGGCAGGGGCCCCCGCTCGGCACTGACCGGAAATGCGACGTAAATCGCTTGGGAGCGGTGGTTGTGATACTCAATCTCCCCTTCCGCCAGGGCGGTCTCGCAGTGAGGGCACCAGTAGACCGGTTTGAGGTCGCGGTAAATCAGCCCTTTCTCCACCATGGCCGCAAAGACTTCGAGCTCCGCCCCTTCATATTCGGGGCTCATGGTCACATACGGGTTCTCCCAGTCTCCGAGAATGCCCAAGCGCTGGAATTCCTGGGTCATCTGCCCGATGTAATGGCGGGCCACCGCCGCACACTCCGTGCGCAGCGCCACCGCGTCGATTTGGTGCTGGGAGACTCCCAGCTGTTTTAATGCCCGCATCTCAATGGGCAGGCCGTGAGTATCCCAGCCCGGGACATAGGCCACATCGTATCCGGCCAGGGTCCAGTAGCGGTTGATCATGTCTTTCAATATCTTGTTCAGGGCGGTCCCGGTGTGGATGTCGCCATTGGCATAAGGCGGCCCGTCATGGAGCACGAACTTCTCGTCATGCTCCCTCTGCTCTCTCTGGGCGCGGTACAGCCCCTGTTCTTCCCAGGCCGCGAGCCACTCGGGCTCTTTGCTGGGCAGATTGCCTTTCATCGGAAACGCGGTTTTCGGCAGCCGCAATGTGGGCCGGTAGTCCATCTCAAATTCCTCCTGAAAATAAAATAACGCCCCTTCAGCAAGGGACGTCGTGGCGCGGTACCACCCTTCTTCCAAGGATATCTCCCGATATCCTGGACTCTGAGACGGGTAACGGGCGCGGCCGGCCAGACTACTGCTTTCGCCATGGCACTCATGGGTGATCAGTGCGCGGGCCTTGGTCTGGATTTCACCAAGTTCCAGATCTCTGCGCCGAAGGCTCCACGACTGCTGTCCCAATCATTGTTTTGGGCAATTTTACGTATTGTAACACACAATGGCGTGCAGCCCAAATAACTGGGCTAGTCACGCGCCGCCTGCAGCATGGGTTCTTCAGTCAGGAGGCGGAGCTGGGACTCCAGCAGACTCCTCACCTGCGCCCGGTACTTTTCTGTCTCGTAACGCATCTGGGCCAGCTGGCTTTCCGCGTCTCTAGCCCTAGCCTCAGCCCGGCGCACAATTTCTTCCGCTTTGGCGTCTGCTTCGCGCACAATCAGTTCGGCCTCTTTGCGGGCGGCGCTCTTGACTTCCTCCGAGGTCTGCTGGGCGATGATCAGCGTGTTTTGCAAGGTGGCCTCCAGCTTACGGTACTGCTCCAGCCGCTCGGTCATCCCTGACGTATTCTCTTTCAGCTCGTCGTTCTCACGGATAAGCGCCTCATAATCGCGTACAATTTCGTCAAGAAATTCGTTGACGTCATCCTCGTTGTATCCGCGAAATCCGTGCTTGAATTCTTTGTTTACAATATCTAAAGGTGTCAGTGGCATAAAATCCTCCCGCAGTTAAAACCTGGCCATATATAGAAACAACGCGACTAGAAGGTATGCGGCAATATCCACCAGGAAAAACGCTATCAAGGGCGATAAGTCCAGCATCCCCACTAGGGGCACCCTCCGCCGGATCGGGGCTAGTATGGGCTCGGTCAGCTGAGTGGAAATATAAGCCGCCTTGTCCCACAGCCCCGGTGTCTTGGGGGGGAAGAACGATGACACAATCCGAATCATCAGCACGACAAAGAACACATCCTGCAGAATATGGACAGTTTCTGCCAGGTGGGTAAAAATGATACTCACTTATTTAGGCTCCGGGTCCATCCGGGTCCGTCATCGTGATCTTCACTGGCGACTTCCACGTTATTGGGCGTAACGAGGAAGATATTGTCTCCGACTTTCCTGAGTCCGCCGTCCAAGGCATACGCTACCCCAGACAGGAAATTCAAAAGCCGCTGGCCAGCACGTTCCTCGGCCAAATCGAGATTGACAATAACGGGCCGGCGCCCTTTGACCTGGTCAGCGATGGCCTGGCCGTCTTCCAAGGTGCGGGGGTGCATGACCACCACCCGAAATCCCCGGGTCCCCGGCAGACTCACCAGGCTGCCCCGCTTCTTCTGGGGCACTTCATCCTCCCAGTCGGAGGTTGCCGCCACTTCCTGCGTGTCAAACTCCTCGTCCTGCACCTCTTCGAGTCCCACAAAGTTTAAAAATTTGCCGACTATGCCTGTCTTCACAAATCACCCTCCTTAAAACACCTAGTGATAAATCCTCGGCCCAAACAGAGCGGTTCCCAGACGGATGATAGTGGTTCCGGCCTCAAGGGCCCACTCGTAATCATCTGTCATGCCCATGGACAGATCATCCAGGGGTGCCCAAGGAAATCCCTCTTGTTGACATGTTCGCCATAATTCGCCAGTTTCCTTCATAAGATCACGAATTTTTTTCTTTTCGTCCAAAGTCGTGCCGACCGCAGTCGGAAAAAGCGCCATTATGCCAGTGAATTGCAGGTGGGTCCAGCGGCCGGCTTGCTCCAGGAATTGCCGGACCCGGTCTGGATCCATGCCCGTCTTGCTGTCTTCCCTGCCCCCGTTGACCTCCAGCATGACCGGAAGCCGGCCGGCCACCCGCTGGTCCAAGGCCACTGCCACCCTGTCACTATCTATACTGTCAATGGAGTCAAAAAGATCTATGG
>DAHWJO010000151.1:0-8159 GCA_027344105.1 Sulfobacillus sp. | reverse complement strand
GGCACCGGTTTATTGCGGAATTCGTGCAAGAGCATGCCCGGCAGCACGCGCTGATTGAGGAATTGAAGGCAGGCAGGTTGATAGATTGACTTTTGCAGGAGGTGTTGAACCGTTTTCGGCACCCGGAGGACACACCGTTTGCGGCGGGCAGGGGGGACGCGAGATGGCGGACGGGCGTTGGGCCCGAGACCCTCGACTGTTGCGCGGTAGCTGGGAAAGGAGTCGTGATTATGCATAGGACTGGTATTGGAGGCGGGCTGACCGCATGGACTCCATCTGATGCAATGAGCCGCCTTGGAGACCATGCGGGTTATTGCTCGGGCACCTGCCGGCGGTTGTGTCCGCCGCTCACAGCAGAGGCGCCTTTCCCCGGGGATGGGTCAGCGCGGCCGTGGTGCCGGAAACCTGCGGTCTCGCTGGCTGCGTGGTTCCCTGCCCGGTCCGTCACCATGGAAAGCTGGGCGGTGTAATGCTGCACCCCCGCTGGATCACCGCGCATGAATTGGAAGATATTTTGCCCGATGACGTCCTTAGAAAATACTTGGCTGAGAATATCCACAGGACTCTGGCGACTCCCCCAGTGCGGGTGGTCCAGCCGGATAGTGCGGGGACAGTGATTGTGATGGCGGCCGGGGAGGCTGACCCCGGACTATCGGTCGTGAAAGTGCTGTACGAGCGCAGCCGCAATAAAACTCTCGACCCTCCAAAACCCACGCTCAATGGCTCCGTGATGATTTACGACGCCACCGGCGACGTCTTGGCTGGTGGCGATGGCGCTGCATTTACCGGCACGCGCACGGCCGCTATTGCAGGAGTCGCGACCCAGTGGCTGGCCTCTTCAGTAGCCATACAAACCATAATCGGATCGGGTTTGGAAGCGTACCACCATGCCAAGGCCCTGGCCACCATAAGCGGCGTCAAGGAAATCCGCCTGTGGGCGAGGAATCGGCAGGCCGGGGAATTGTTGGCGGAACGGTTGCGGGCTCTCCCGGCCTGCCAGCACATTGAGGTGCGCGTTATGGCCAGTATCGGGGAAGCGGTGCGGGACGCTGATGTGATTACCACGGTCACTGGCTCTGCCCAGCCGTTGATTATGGAACGCCAATTGGCCCCTACTGTGCTGATTAATGCCATGGGTGCGTACCGCCCGACTACGCGGGAATTGGCCTCCGATGTGGTGCGCGGAGCACGCTTGTACGCCGATTCGGTGTCCGCGTGCCGCGTCGAGGCGGGAGATTATCTCATTCCGGCCGCAGAGGGAGTCATCGATTGGCAGCAGGTGCGGCCATTGTCGGAGGCGGCCGGCGACGGGACGCACCGGGGCCGTACGGTCATGAAAAGTGTGGGGACAGCGTTGTTCGACGTGATCTGCGCCGAATCCTTGGTACACCAATTGCAGAGGCGTCACATTCGTCGGGACCAGTAGAAAACAGAAAGGATGAGGGACACCGTGACCGACACCCAAGACGTGGTGATTATCGGGGGAGGTCTTGTGGGATTATCTGCCGCCTGCCACTTGGCAGAAAAAGGCGTGACGCGCATTGTCGTGCTGGAGCGTGAGACGATGTGGGGGCGGGGTTCTTCGGCACGCAGTGCTGGCGGCGTCCGTCTCGAATTTTCCCATCCCAGCAGTGTGCGGTTTTCGCAATATGGCATGGAGATGTTTAGCCGATTTGAAGACCTTTTCGGGATTTCGGCATCATTCAACCCATGCGGCTACTTATTCCTCACCCGCGATCCTCAGCGTTGGGACAGGATGCAGCAGCTCGCCGCGATGCAGCAAATGCTGGGTGCCCCGGTAGAGCTGTTGAACCCTGCCGATTTAGCGCGGCGGTACGCTTATATCGAGATGCCGGATTTGGTCGGGGCAACGTTTTGCGCACAAGACGGGATTGCTGACCCTGCATCGGTCGCCTATGGGTGGGCGCGGCGCGCCCAAGAATTGGGCGTGAAAATTCGGCTCAGTGAGCTTGTCACCGGCATCTCCAAGACACGCGGACATGTAAGCGGCGTTGTGACGGCATCGGGGTCCATTATCCAGGCTCCCATTGTAGTCAATACGGCCGGTCCCCAAGCGCGCGCGGTGGGCGCATTAGCTGGCATCGACCTCCCGGTTGACCCCTACCGGCGCAGTGTGTATGTCACCACGGCATTTGACGGGCTGCCGCCCCAAATTCCCATGACACTGGAATTTGAGAATGCCTCTTATATTCGCCGGGAAGGGTCAGCTATTTTGATGGGGATGTCTGACCGTTTAGAGCCTATCAGCGAAAATACCGGCACTGACCAGGAATCACTGGAAAAGTTGGTGGACACCGTTCTGCGCTGGGTCCCTGGGTTGGAAACAGCCTCCATTATGCGCGGATGGGCAGGACTCTATGAGGTATCCCCGGACGATACGGCGATTATCGGGGAAGCACAAGCCCTGCCAGGGTTCTTTTATGCGGTGGGATTTAGCGGTCACGGATTTATGCACTCCCCAGGTGCGGGCCGTGTCATGGCGGAACTCATTGCCGGGGAATCTCCTTTTGTGGATATCAGTCCGTTCGCATTGGAGCGATTTCGCTACCAGACGCCGGGTGAGGCTTTTGTGATCTAACCGCTTGATTGCGGGTGAAAGACTTGAGAGGCCCCATGACACTATTGGGGTCTCTTATAGTACACCACTCTCTCTTTGGCTGATTCAGACGCCGCCTAACCGTGACCCCTATGGCACATGACGGTGGGACGCAGTCTCAGTAACGTGGCCAACCTGTCATCTGCGTTGTGGCAAACGCCATGATGAGCAGAGAAGATGAATAACAGGGCAGCGTGTTTTATCGTGAGAATGGTTTATCGGTTAAGCTATGGCTTACTCGAACGATTGGAGCACCTGTTAAGGGATTTGTAGGAGATTCGGATAAAGCGGCAACCAGTGGGGGAGATTCTCTTGATGGCGTGCCCTGTAACAAACACCCGAAGTCCTCTTGTGAGACAGCCATATTCCAATTGCGCACCTGTATTTTTAAGAGACCGCCGTTAGCATCTTCAGCATAGGCTTTAATAGTGCCGCGAGTTCCTTCAGGATAAGATTGGTCTTGAGCAAGGTGAGCGCCGATGCGTTGGGAGAGGGAGGTATATTGGCCAACTGTAGCCATTTCAAAAATTTCGGTGATGGCAAAGGCTTGCTCTACGCCTTCAGCCATAAAGGAGACAACTGTAGGGCGGTCATGTTTCCGTAAATCTTGTGCATGAAAATTTGCGATGAACGTAAACGGACCTGCCGTAAATAATTCGGGATATGCCATAATTATGCCTCCTTGAAAGTTAGTGATCATTGTTGAAAACAGTGACAACAATGGAAACTACCGGTAATCCAGTAGGGTAAAGAAGTAGTCCTGCATCCATAAGTTTCGTGGTAATGTCATGGATATTGGCAGTGGGCCTGACATTATGAAGATACATTGTCTGTACCCGCCCGGGTGCATCACGTAAGACAAGCCGCCATACAATGTTCGTTCCTTTTGGATAAGGCAGTTCATAGTGGGCAGTAAGCGATTGATTAATAGTAGCAACATTAGCTGAAAAAATGTTCTCCGCGTTTTGTGCAAAGGTTGATACATCAGCACGATTAGCGAGTCCGATGTGGATTGTATTCATTTGCGAAGCGGCAAGTTGCTCTTTGGATTTGAGAACAAGGCGATAAGTTTCCAATGGCGATCCTCCTATTTAGTCAAGTATACTGGTAATTGTAGGAACCAACCCGAGAGATTTTCGAGGGTGAGCAATAATTTTGTGAGGATGATTTGCAGCGAAGCACCCAACCACATAGGCGGTTGGGTGGGCTGGATTGTGGTGGAAACCATAGAAAAAAGGCCTGGCGTCTTGACCAAGGCCTTTTCTTCCGCACGAACAGAGTTGTTGACCTACGGTCCGGCTAAGACACGCCGCGGGTGTCGTCTCCTTTGTCGCCCGCCTTTGAGCGCTGGCTGTGGTAAAACCCTTTCCATACCAGCTTATACACTCCCAGATAGCGGGGCACTTGGTTCCAGCCGGGAATCCACGGCGTAAAGGCCAGCGCCAGCCAAAAGACAAACCCAATGCTCAGAGCGATAGCATCAGAGGCTATGGAATTGGCTACAAACGGCCATTGGTAAATCCAAGTGGGGATGGTCATCCACCAGGCTCCCGGGTATCCGGGCACTGCGGAGTGGATAATGCCCCACTGAGTGCCTCCCAGTTGCAAGGGCGCGGCTGCGGTCTGCAAAGGCTGACCTTGCAAGAATAGCAAGTAGTTTTGGTTGTTGAACCGCGTCACCACATTGGGATTGCGGGTCAAAGCTCCAGACATCAGGCCGCTCTTGCCGAGGCGGAGGGTTTCGTTCATGAGCAGGGAAATCGGCCCGTAGCTGCCCTTGGGCACGACAACCTGACCTCCGGCGACGTGAGCATGAGTCAGGGCAGCGGTGTAATTTTTCTCCCACTGCGCTTGCAGAGCCGGCGATGCGCTCTCAAATTGGTTCAATGCGGGGGTGATGGCAGGATTTACCGTCGCCGCCATGGCGAGAGGCTTCAGGATGAAATCCTGTTCCGCATTCAGCGGGTGGAGAATCCCGGCCCACTTTTGAAAGATGAACTCAAGATTGCCCGTGCCGTGATTGTAAGGAGGACCGTAGTTGGCAATGGCTCCTTGGCCGTCTAACGCCCGCAAGGAGACTTGTTCAAATGTGATGGGGTTCTGGGTTGCATAAGTCTTGATGGTCAAAGGCGTCTTCTCTGGGACGCCGAACAAGACGGCCAAGACGAGCACCAGCACTGTCACAATTCCCAGTGTGCCCATCAGGTGTTTCATGAAATCTTCCGGAACGTATTGGTAATTCTTCACCATGTCTTCTCGCGGCTGTGTGGCCATGGGTTACCGTCCCTCCTGCAGACTCGTGTTTGCCTTCGGCGGGTAAGGCGGTACGACGCCTTTAATCCGCACACGCAGAATATGGCCGAAAATAATCAAGCTGAGTGTCAGCGGCAGAACAACCACATGCATGCCAAACATCTGCCCGGCATTGGGGAGGTTTATCCACCCCAGGCCCAGAGCATTCAGGCCGTCCTTGGCCTGCACGGCATTCCACTGGGAATAGAAATCGCCGTTAATCAAAAAGCCGGTAAAAGCTGTAGGAATCGCCACAATGAGAGCTAAGGCGCCCAGCAGCCAGGTTTCCCGGCGCCCTCCGCGCCATGCGCCAGTAAAAAAGACGCGCCACAGATGCAGCATCATGAAGAAGAAAAATGCCTGTACGGACCAGAAGTGCGTGGCGGCAACAAATCGGTCGGCGCCATTGTAGGACCAGCTCGCGGGGCCATTGGCCGCCATTATCACACCAGACACAATCAACGCCACGAAACTCGATGCTGTCAGCGACCCGAGCATGTACATAAATCCTTGAGAATACTCCGGCATCTTCTCCGGCAGCCATGTGTCCACCGACATCACTTCTGCCAGCGCCTTGCGAGATGCTGTAGTCCAGTTTGCCATTTTGACAATTCCTCCTTGACTTTTCAGGGCCGCCGCCTAGCCTAGTGATGCCGGCTGGGCCATAACAGACCTACAACAAAAGTCAGCAGAAACAGCGCTTCCACGATCCAGTTGCCAGTTTGCGTTGTCATAAGCGCACCCGTCCTTTTCCTAACCTGATGGCACTCATGGGTCCATAAATATCAGGAATTCGCAATGGGCCAAACAGGTACTTTCAACCATTGTCCAGTGTAGACAGCTAGAGCCCGATTTGCGAGCGGCATATGGACCGCTTTTTCTGCCAATGGCCTTAATAATTCAGTCCATCTGGACTGTTATTTCCTTTCTGACATCTTTTGAACCAGATGGGAGGAGATAATCGGCGTCTGTTATCAGATTTGCGGGACTCCCTCTGGATGAAGTGGCCCGGTGGCGGGCCGCCGGAAAGACGTGGGGGAAGTGTGCGTGGCGTGTCCCAACCAATCCGTACACGGCCGCTTCCCTCACCTGCCGCAGCGAAGATTGGCAGGTAAGGGAACACTTTCCCAGTGAAGACGAAGAGTGTGCTGCCCGCCCAGCAGATTCTTGCCGAGCGCATCCTCATTTACGATGCCCGGTGGGAACCCCCCGGGAAATGGTATGGCCGGTGGGCGGCGAGATCGACAGGAGCCGCTGCACTGGCTGACTTCCGGTCGGCAGGGGTAGCGTTATCTCTATGCATTCCCCAATAGCTCCAGGTAACAACCAGGCTGACCGTCCACAGAAGGTACGCAAACACCAGTGAGAGAAGGACAAACGCCACAAGATTATGCGGGATAAGGGTATCCAAGTGAAACACCACTGCGGTAATGACCGCGCCTCCCACCAATGAACTAAAACTCCTGCCAAAAAAATGCATCTCATCCGCCCCCTTCCCTATTATTTTCGCGCATTTCGCTGAACATGAAATCGTTCGAATGGGCTAGTGAAAAGGAGCCCAGCAGCCTAGGCTTTTATGGGTAAAAGATATTACAGAAGTCATGGGCAATGAAAAGATTAGACAGAAGGGAATTATTGAAGCGTGTTCACCATCGGCGAATGGCGGCTGAGACAGGAGCTTTTCGAATCCATTGCCGACAAGGGGTGCCCCTTTCATCAGTCTGTGTAGCCGAGTCATCTTTACTTTCAAAAATCACGACAAATATGGCGTTGGGGAAGAGGAACCAAGAGGTATGATGGAGAAGGCGCAAGCTGCCGCCAGGATCTGTTGGACGGTGGGCGGCCGCCTGGTGTGACGACAGATGCTACGGAGGGTGATGGGATGGCGAACTTTGGATTGTTGCGCCAGTTTCAAATTTATGGCAACGGGAAACCTGTTGGACATATTACGGCCGAACAGTGGGCCGCGGCGGCCGAGGAGGCGATGGAGCCGGGGCCTTTTGGGTACCTGCACGGCAATGCGGGAGCTCACAGTACAACTCAGGCCAACGCAGAGGCCTTTGCACGCTGGCAGATCCGGCCGCGGATGCTCCGCAATGTCGGGGTCCGGGACTGGTCGTGCGAATTGTTCGGGGCTAAGATAGCTATGCCGCTGCTGCTGGCTCCGATTGGCGTCCAGTCCATCATTCACCCGGACGGTGAGTTGGCGACCGCACAGGCCGCTAAGGATACGGGGACGCCTTTTGTGCTCAGCACGGTATCGTCATACAGTATGGAAAAAATCGCCGACATACTGCCGGCTGCCTTGCGTTGGTTCCAGGTCTATCCCGGACGTGACTGGGACGTGATGGCGAGCATGATTGCCAGGGCCGAAGCTCTGGGATATGCGGCTCTGGTCATAACTGTGGATACGCCGCTTCTGGCCTGGCGGCCGATGGATTTGAACAGTGCCTACCTGCCTTTCCTGCAGGGTCATGGGATGGCGAATTACCTGACCGACCCAGTTTTTCGCAGCCGTCTGAAAGAGACGCCTGAGGAAAACCCGGAAGCCGCGATCCAGCTCTTTCTGTCCACGTATGTGAATCCCGAATTCGACTGGAGTGACTTGAAGCGCCTGCGCGCGATGACGCGGCTGCCTGTCCTGGTCAAAGGGCTGACCCATCCGGATGATGCCCGGCTCGCCCTGGAAGCGCGGATGGATGGCATTATTGTTTCCAATCATGGCGGGAGGCAGGTGGATGGAGCTGTTGCGGCGCTCGACATGCTGCCGCAGATTGTTTCAGCGGTGGGTGCGGATGTCCCGGTGCTCTTCGACTCGGGAATCCGCAGCGGAGCCCATATTGCCAAGGCTTTGGCCCTGGGCGCTCGCGCAGTGCTCGTGGGCAGGCCATATGCTTATGCGCTGGCAGCAGCTGGGCAGGACGGTGTCCGGCAGTGCATTGAAGATCTGCGTGCAGATTTTGACCTGCAAATGGCTTTGTCGGGTGCGGCGAATCTTGAACACTGGGACAGGTCCTGCCTGAACGAATCTCATCCCTGAAAAATCTGGCCAGGTGCCCGGAACCAGTCTGTTGCGGGTGGGGGGGATTTTTGTGGCGGACTAACTGGGGATAAGGGGAGTTTCGGTGGCGTGCATTTCATCAGCCAATGCGGCGCGCAGATTTTACGCCAGCGCTCCCGGATTAGGCTGCAGGCCGGGGGCACTGGCGGGAAAATAGGGTCGGCTGCAGACTCGCTATCCCGCTGATGT
>DAHWJO010000150.1:0-8269 GCA_027344105.1 Sulfobacillus sp. | reverse complement strand
AAATTTCCGTATGGGACAACCCCTGCGCAAGCTTTCACTATGATGTGGCAGACTTTTGAAAGGCGGGCTTTGCCGGTGTACCGGGCAAGCCATTCCTCTCTCAGCCTGACGCAGTGGGTGACTCTGGCCTCCATGGTTCAGCAAGAAGATAAAGAGCCATCCGATGCCCGCGGCATCGCCGGAGTATTTGTCAACAGGCTTAAAGTGGGAATGCCCTTGCAAAGTGATGCCACTGTGCGCTATGCCCTGGGTCATGCTGTCAAAGGCCCTCTGAATTATACGAATTTGACTGTGCCGTCGCCATTCAATACCTACCAGCATCAAGGCTTGCCGCCGGGGCCCATCGCCAATCCTGGCATGACGGCATTCAGAGCCGCTCTGACACCGGCTTCGGAGCCGTACTTATACTTTTTGTCGTTGCCTAGTGGAAAAGTTTTATACGCAGCGACGTATGCCCAGCAATTAGCGAACATTGCCTATGCAAACCAGCATCCTTAGGCGAATGTATTAAATTGTAAAATATGGAAAAACTCCCTAGTAGAAGAAGAATCGAAGGGAGTTTTTCTATATGTACTGGACGCGTCGTGCGTGGGCAGGAACATCAGCAGCTGTATTTGTGGGGGTCTTGGCTCTGTCGTGGTGGATGTTCTGGCGTCCGGCGTCCCCCTTGCCATTTGCAAAGGGCCCGACTGCAACTGTCCACCCAGTCACTGATGTTATGGTGTTCGGGGCCGGTGGTGTGCGGCTCACGCAAAGGCAATGGGTCTCCGCTCTCATTATCGTTCCCTCCCGGCTGCCGTCATGGGCGCACAAGGAGCTCGCGAGCCGTTATGCGCCGCACGGGCACACTCAGGCGCAGGTGATCTGGAATGGCCGGTCGTCCTTGTTTCACGCAGCATTGCAGTGGAATATCCCAGGGCTCTACCTCACGAAGGTGCAGGAGGCCACTGCACGTTCTGGTGTTTCGGACACTATGCTTGCGGCCATCACCGAGGGCAGGAAAGACTCCCGGCCCTTACAGTGGGACGGACGGGGATTCGCCGGGCCCAAAAGTTCTATTCACACTACTGTGAGCGACACGTTGATGGCGCAGCTCGCTTCTCTGCTGCCAGCGGGGGGAAGTCTGGTGGCCGTGGATGGGAGCGGGGAATTGCTGGCTCAGACGGCTAATCCCCTTGGGCGGCAAATCAGCTGGCAGCCCCATCCCGTAGGCCAGGCGCTAACGCCGGTGATGCTGGCCATGGCGCTGAATGACCCTCATCTCTACCAGGGACTGCCAGCCACGGGAGGCAGCCGCCTCCTTGAGGAATTGGGATCGCGCTGGCACACCGCTGGAATTGCTGGCGCGCTGAAAAAGCTGGGATGGGACGCTCAGGAGACTGTTCCCGGGCAGCCGGTAGGCAACCCATCGCTACCCCGAATTAGTACGGCGGTGATGGCACAAGGCCGTGACCTGTGGGGTACCGGGGACGAGGTGGCGCGGGCCTACCTGCCTTTTATCACCGGAGGCAGAGTGCTGCCGATCCACTGGCTGGCCACTCCTCATGGGACTCCAGGACATTATCCTCCCGTCACCCAGCCCGGCACTGTCCGCCAGATTGATGCCGTCGTTCCATCGGAGGTGGTAGGGGGGATAGTGTTCCACGTATGGCGGCCTGATTCCAACTTTGCCGTGGCATACACATCGTTTCACCAGGGGATGGTGCTGGTTCTGGAAGGGCCTGCCACTGCGGGGACACTGACTGCGGTACAGCGGGCGGCCGTGTGGCTGGCGCACCCCTGAGCCGTTAATCAGTGCCGCACTCCGAAGAGTGTTCCTCCACACCCCAAAACCGCTCAGCATTGGCGACAAACACTTTGTGCTGGAGCGCGGGGGAGTCCCCAAGGATTTTACTGATGCGGTGGCGGTATTGGGTCACGGATTCTTCCATCACAGGCATGTCACTGCCGTAAATAATGCGGTTGGGGACGGACTTCACGATGTCTAGGAACCGGGCATCGTCTAACGGGAACCGGGGGCTGGGGACGGCAGCGGTATCGAAATACAAATGGGGATAGTCCCGGCTCATGGCAATAAACTCACCGATCTCGTCATACCCCAGGTGGGCCACTTGAACTTTCAGTTGGGGATAGTGTGCCATGAGCCGCGAAAATGCCTGCCAGCCCACATAGGAATTGGTGTGCGGCTCCCGGCCGGCGTGTATTACCAGGCCGCGGCGGCGTGCCAGAACACCTTCCATCAACGGTGTGAGACGCGGATCATCCACGGAAACTTGCTGAACATTGGCGTGCAGTTTGAATCCCGTAAAATTCCACTCATCAAGGCACCGCGCGACTTCACGGGCCATGTCGCTGTCGCCCGGATGGACCGTGCCAAACAAGTGCAAACCGTCATGCTGCAAGCCAAACTGGTACAGCCAGGAATTGAGAGATGCGGCGATTTTGGACTTGTGCGCATAGACCAGTACCGCCAAGTGGTCAGCTCCATCCGCCCTGAGGTTCTCCAGAAGCGACTCGGATTGTATCCCGCGGTAGTGCAGGCGCCATCCAGCGGCGGCAAACCATTGGTCTATAGCGTTTTTTAACGGAGTGGGGAAAAAGTGCACGTGGGCATCGTGATAGGTCAATTTCTAGTCTCCTTTAGTCATGGCCATTTCATGGCGATCCGCTCCGGAAGCCGGATTCATCCATTTGCGCTGCTCCTTTGTCCCATGCTACCCGGGGTCAGCGCAGATCCATGACCGTCCGCCCGCTGAATAAGCGTGCAGAAACGGCGATGGATGCCTTGCACCAAACCGTTTCCAATCTGGATATTGAAAGTGCCACGGGCCGGATGGGTGGCGCGGCCCAGATAGGTCCCGGCTTTCTTGCCCTTGGTGACGATTTCACTACATCCCGGAGTGGGTCTTGACGACCTGTTACCAACGTCTGCCGGTTTACCATCCCCCTAGTCAACCTAGCCTACGGTTTACCGTAAGCCCCGCCCTTTAGGGCGGGGTAGTTGTAGAGATCGGTAACCGGGTGGCTGGCACTGATCCGGCAAGCGCGGTAGGCGGTCCGCGGACAGCTCTCTGTTTATTATACCGCGTGCACCCGGGCAGTCGTTGACGGGAATAATCGCTGGCCAGTTCTTCTATAAAGCACCAACTCATCGCTCAGCGGATTCCCCCTGGCTTGTTGCGGAACGCATGGCGGGAAATGGAGTCGGTTCGGGCTAAGGCCGACTTTACCACGCTGGCAGGACGAACCCAATACTTGAAAACTTATGGGGTCTCGGCTACAGTGGGTTCATGAAAAGGATCAAATACAGGGCGGACTTGGCCGCCGAGGATCTCGAACTCTTTCAATCCGAAATCCTCGAGTGGTACCGCAAGGAAGGCCGAGACCTTCCGTGGCGAAAAACAACTGACCCATATCATATTATGGTATCTGAAATTATGTTGCACCAGACGACGGTGAAAACGGTCCAGCCCGTTTATCTGAGATTTCTCGAGGTGTTCCCTACGATTGAACGCTTGGCGCGGGCCTCTCTGGAAGATGTCAAGGAGATTACAGATCCCTTGGGCTATAAAGTGCGGGGAGAGTGGCTGCACACGATTGCACAGACGGTAGTCGACCGCTACCGAGGCAGTTTTCCGCGCACTCTGGAGGACCTTATGGGACTGCCAGGGGTCGGGCGATATACCGCCGGAGCTATTCTGTCGTTTGCATTTGGGGATGATGCGCCAGTCGTGGACACAAATGTCAACCGCCTGGTGGGAAGATATTTTGGAATCGATTATAAGAAGTCTGGGGCAGACGTTCAGCATCAGCTTTGGGCGGTGGCGGAGGCGGTGGTTCCCGGTGGACAAGCCCGCGAGTTCAACAATGCGGTCATGGATATGGGCGCGCTGGTCTGCACCGCCCGCAAACCTAAATGCCTGCTATGCCCAGTCGCGCGAGGATGCATGGTACTCAAGAATTCCCCGTCTCAAGCGGCGGAGGATCGGGTTCAATATCAGCTTCGGGAACGTGCGCCAAAAGTGCCCAAGCAGAAAGAATGCAGCTTGACGGAATGACGTTTACTTCGGTCTAGATCCTGTCCCCGTGCCGCCCGCAGCGGCCGCTCACCGTCTAATTGGTTAAAAGCTGGCTCGCCGCGATTAGAGGGGCCTTTGGCCCATGTGCTGCCCCGCTTCTTGATTCCGGTGCCCCGCCGAGTTGCGCGCGGACGTTCCAACCGTTCTGATGGATGCTGAAAGGCAAACCACTAAAAGTGTTCATCCAGAGTCTCCTTCCTGGGCTAACGTGGCCATTGCTTGCCGTACCGTGGTCCGCATCATTCTCCCTCCGCGCTTCCCGTACATGCGGGCCGAGAACGATGTGGTGATGGCTATCAAATCGTCGGCAAGTTCCTGCTGATCGTCCTTCGCTGTCTGCTCCATGATCACCACACGCACGCCGAAGGCTGCAACAAGGTGTCCAAGTAAGCGGTGCAGCCTGTAACCTAGGAAATCCAATCGGGGTAAGTCCGATCGTGGCAACTTCCCATTCGGCCACGTAGCAAATCGCGCACCAGGAGGAGGTGACTCGCCTGGTGAAAGCCGCGAAGATCATGTCTCGGTCGCTGCAAGGCGAGGTCAGACCAGGAGGCTAGCAAGGCACCAGGCTGTAACATGAAGTGAACTCTGCCGCGTCGAAAGCTCACCCCGTGAAATCTGATTATCGGGAACGATGAAGGAGTCGAGTCCGGCGCTTATGGGCGAAGACTGGTAGCATCCGGGAAGTGATGGGAGTGTGCACCGGATGGTCCTTCCGGCGTATGGGAGGCCGCATGGTGTCCAGGATATCTTAGCAAAGCAGGGAAGGACTTGGGGCCCGCCTGGAGCACCCGCGAAAGGCAAGGCCGCCCGTATAAGCGTGTACCGCGAAATCGGGGGGTGGACCCAAGCCTGGCGGATCGGGTGGTAGTACTGATGACCCGGCGGACACTATAACCGCTGGCGAGGAAAGGACCCGTGGACGACTCATGGTACCCACTGTCGTGGCAAGAGCTTCGGCTCGAGGACCGCGACCTCGTAGGGATACCCGTAGGTCGAAGCCAACTCGGGGAGATGGGGGCGGATAGGCGGGTGCCTTTAAGCCTCGGCTCGCCGAGGCAGACTTCGGGTGGTGTACTCGCTCTCATCCGTGAGCCCCACGTAAACCCGCAATTCGTGCAATTCCTCATTCCGATCCAGCACCACCACCACACTGGATACCGCCACCACTTCACTAATAGTCATCTTGCACCCCCTATCCGTGCAGCAGGGCGGCGGCCCGGATACACGAACCACACGCCCATGTTGAATGCCAACGCAGCCAAGATTCCACTACTGATCCCCCGCGCACTCGGTAATGGTGTTTCATTCCGCTACGCTCCGCTGCCGGCCTGTGTCGTACCGGCCCTCCTAGACAAATCGTGATAAAATACTGTTGCAGACAAGCAACTAGCGAGTGCTCAGAGAGGAAGAGGGAGGGGGGCATCATACGTCAATGGATCTTGTTGCACTACCGTGTGCCGCCGACACCGAGTGCAGGACGGGTTCACGTTTGGCGTAAATTGAAAAATCTCGGTGCACTTTTGCTGCATGACTCAGTGTGGGTGTTGCCCGATACACCATGGACCTACGAACAATTTCAGTGGCTGGCCGATGAAATCATGGCGTTGCATGGAGACGTTATGTTATGGCGGGCGCACTTGACACTGCCCGGCCAGGAACAGGACCTCGTGGACCGATTCATGGCCTTGAGCGAGCAGGAGTATCGGCCGATATGGGACGCCATCCAACAAGGAGCCCCCGACTGGCCTACGTTGTCGCGACAGTTTCAACAGGGACGGCAGCGGGATTATTTTGGGTGCTCCTTGGGACAGCAAATTTATGAGAAACTCAAACAAGCCCGAAAGGAATGAACCCCAATGCAGTGGCTCACGTGGGAAAATGTAGGGGTTGACCGGATGGCCAGTGCGTGGCTGATTGTGCGGTTTATTGATGGTGCGGCACAGTTTGCGTTCATCCCTGAACGCGCCCAGCCGGGAATCAGCGAAGCGGAGCCCTTCGACATCCCAGGAGCCCGCCTCTCCCACAGGCACGGTCAGAGTACTTTTCATACGATCCTAGATGAATACCGGCTTCAAGATCCCATCCTGGAACGTTTGGCGCATCTCGTCGATGAGGCCGATACGCTTCAGGAGGTGTCTTGGGAACCTGCCGCCGTGGGTTTGGACTGGGTGTGCCGGGGTCTGCGGAAGATCTGCCGGAATGACACAGAAGCCTTGCAAAAAGGATACGCCGTCTTCGAAGGCCTTTACGCCTATCTTGGCGAAGAAGGGCATACGCCCTACAATCGGCCGCCCACCCTTGCGGAGTCACAGGAGCCGTCTTAAGCGCGCGTGGTTGAGACGGCAGGTGCACTAACTTTCCACTCGGGCCGACTTCATGTGGGGACACAAAAGGATGCTGACCCCTGTGGATGATGCGACCTCAAGCGGGGTGGCGGGCGGCGGGAGACTCGCTGAGGATGTGCGGATTCACCGCCCTGTCTGGGAACGCTGTCCAACATCAGCACGATCGGCTGATACGCACGGGCAGCGGATTCATCCGGCTTCCAACGGCGAGTCGCGGAACCCAACCTATTCGGCTGTTTACGGCGCATTTCATACGCCTGTCGCGGACCGCCACCCTTGTGCTGGGAAAAATCGGCCTCTACGGAGATTGCATGCAATGAAAAAGATCTCCGGCTTAGAGTACGCAAGAGATCCCGATTCTCCACAACTTTGTGAAAGTGTCTGGTGTACGAGAGCTGGGCTGTACGAAGTCACAGAATATAGGGCCGGGAAGTTCCGCATAGGGCCCAACCTAACAATCCCGTAAAGTTAATGAAGAGATCGCAGGGATTTAACATTCACATGTCAGTCTCGGGGAGAGATGTGGGCCACCACTTCCCGACATTCCCCCGAAGGAGCTGATGTGCTTCTCATGAAGACGCCAACCGCAATGAGACTCTGCGCACTCGGAGTGAGTAGTGGGTTAATATTAGCAGGATGTGGAACAACCGCGGCGGCCTCCTCCAATACTGTAGCGCCCTCTGGTCAAACAAAGACGGTCGTTACCTTCTGGGAATCGCACAGTGCCACGAATCAGCAAGGAGAGGCACTGGCTCAGATCGTCAAGCAGTTCAACCAAACACACCCGTCCATCCAAGTGGTCGTGCATGTGACCCCGGCGTCTGCCAAGGTGTTGGCCGCAGTCCAAGCTGGCGACCCCCCCGTCATGGCAGAGATTGGGCATGAGCCCCAATATGGCTATGAACGGGCAGGGGCTCTGGTGAATTTAAGCAGCCTCCCCCATAGTCACCTGGCAGGCGCATGGCCCGCCGTCTGGCAAGCAGAATTTACACCCCAGCACCAGCAATATTTGTTCCCGGTGGATATTAAGGTCGCGGAATTTTTCTACAATGCGACCCTTTGGAAACAAGCTGGCTTAACTCAAACGCCCACCACGTGGGCCGAACTTATGCACGACGCCCAGGTGATTCAACAGAAGACGGGGGCCATAGGCTTGGGCGCGCGTCTGGATCATAATGACTGGTTGCCCTTGTTTTATTCGAACGGCGGGCAGTATTTTAAGCCGGGCAACTCACAGCAACTCGATCTGAATTCCCCAGCCATGGCGACGACTATTCGACAGGTGGTGGCGCGGGACACGTCTCCTTTTGTGAAGATTTTATCCTACGATACCAGCTTTGAGGATTTTGCCTCGGGCAAATTAGGCATTCTGGAAAACACAGCGGATGGATATGAAATGGTGCGAGAGGAGGTGGCAGGGAAATTTCCTGTCGGCGTATTTGCTCCTCCCCCCGGAACAACCGGCCATTCCGAGGCGCTGTACCAAGGCCTGAGTTTTGTGATTTTCCAACATGCCACCAAACCTCAGCAGCAGGCCGCATGGTCCTTCATTCAGTATTTTGATTCTCCTTCAGGGCAAGCGATTTGGTCGACAATGGGCGGCGAACCACCTGTCAGCCAAGCAGACGTCAGTGCGGTTCAGCAAAAGGCGGGAAGCCAATTCAACGCCAATCCGGGCCCGTATGCAGGCACGGCGGTGGCGATCCGGGAACTGCAAAGCGGTCATGTGATCCATAAAATAATCGGTCCGAATCAAACGGAAATTGATGCCGTCATCCAGGACCAAATCCAAAGTGTGATCCAGCACAAGGAATCTGTCAGTGAGGCCCTGACCGCGATGCA
>DAHWJO010000014.1:0-37944 GCA_027344105.1 Sulfobacillus sp. | reverse complement strand
TCATGGAAGCGATTAACCGCCATCTGCGCCCTGACGACGTTGTTGTCACGGAAGTCGGGCAGCATCAAATGTGGGCCGCTCTATACCTGCGCCGCGAAAAACCCCGAACCTTTCTCACTTCTGGAGGCGCTGGTACGATGGGCTACGGCTTTCCCGCGGCAATGGGAGCCCAGTTTGCGTCCAAGGGACACCGTGTAGTGCTGGTGGCAGGCGACGGCAGTTTCCAGATGAATCTTCAGGAAATGGGAACAGTGGCCCAATACAACATTCCCATCTGGATGATTGTCCTCAACAATCATGGACACGGGATGGTGCGGCAGTGGCAGGATCTCTTCCACGGGCACCGCAGAATTGGCGTGGATTTGCTCAATCCGGACTTTGTCCGGTTAGCTCAGTCCTTTGGCATCCAGGGATTCAGCGTGAATGAGGCAGGGGCTCTGGAGGAAGCCTTGACCATCATGGAGTCCATTGACGGCCCGGTCATGCTGGAGGTCATGGTCCCCCGCGATGAGCACGTTTTTCCAATGGTCCCGGCTGGGCAGCCATTATCAATGGTTCTTGAAGGATAACATCATCGGGAAGATTGCAAACAGGAGGAACATGGGATGGGTGAGCTGAAGATTTTCTTTAACGGCAAGATGGTTCCCGCAAGCGAGGCGCGCGTATCCGTATTTGACCATGGATTTCTTTACGGCGACGGGATCTTTGAAGGCATTCGCGCTTACGAAGGGCGGGTTTTCAAATTGCCTGAGCATCTCGACCGTTTGTACGATTCGGCCAAAAGCATCCTCTTGCAGATTCCCTATACCCGGGAAGCTCTGAGCGATGCTGTCTGTGCCACAGTTCGTGAAAATCAGCTGACGGACGCATATATCCGTCTCGTGATTTCACGGGGGACGGGAGACTTGGGACTCGACCCCAACAAATGCCCCGAGCCGAGTGTGATCATCATTGCGGACCGCATCGCTCTGTATCCGCAGGAGATGTACACCAACGGACTCCACCTGGCCTCGGTGTCCACGCGGCGGCCCGCCACGGACGTGCTGAATCCCGCTATTAAGTCTCTGAACTACCTGAATAATATTATGGCAAAAATTGAGGCCAACCTGCGCGGCTTGCCGGAAGTGGTGCTGCTCAACCACCAGGGCTATGTGGTGGAAGGAACGGGAGACAATATTTTTATTGTGAAGCGTGGGGAAGTGCTGACGCCTCCGGTGTATGCGGGCATTTTGAATGGGATTACACGGCAGTGTGTCATGGCTCTGGCGTCGGAGATGGGCATGCCTTGCCGAGAGCAGAACCTCACCCTGCATGACCTTTACACAGCTGACGAGGCCTTTTTGACGGGCACGGCGGCGGAGATTGTGCCCGCGGTCGGCTGCGATGGCCGCACCATCGGTGACGGCACTGTCGGTCCCATCACCACCAGAATATTGTCCGCGTTCACAATCTATTCCCGCTCGACGGGGGTCCCAGTCTACAGCACCAATGCGGCTACCGCATGAGCGAACTGCCCGTAATATATTATCAAGGCTCCCCCGGCGCGTTTAGTGAAGCGGCAATACTGTCGCACTGGCCGGGGGCCCGGGCTGTGGGTTTCGAGACATTTGAGCGTGCGTTCCAGGCTTTGTTGGATGACCCGGAAGCGGTTGGCCTTTTGCCCATTGAAAACGCCTACCGCGGGCCGGTGTACGATGTGCTGGATTTGCTGACTGCGTCCCCTTTGTCTATTTGGGCAGAGGCGGTGCAGCCGGTGGACCTGGCGCTGATGGCATATGGCCACCAGGACCTGGCGCGGCTGCGCCGGGTCCGCTCGCATCCGCAGGCTCTGATGCAGAGCCAGAAATTTTGCCGGGAGCACGGGTTAACCGTGGAAGTCGCCCTCGATACCGCGGGCAGCGCGCGGGAACTGGTGGAGAACCCGCGCGACGACACCGGGGCGATCGCGAGCCCAAGGGCGGCCGAAATCTATGGATTGAATATCGTGCGCCGGGGCATTCAGGACCATCCTGACAACCGGACCAGATTTTGGCTGCTCAGCCAGAAACCGGTGCGTTTGACCTCGCCCCTGGGCCGCACCAAGACGAGCGGGGTGGTGGATCTGCCTGACAAACCGGGATCTTTGGTGGCATATCTCAGTTGGTTTCAAAAATATGGCATAAATCTGTCAAAGGTGGAGTCGCGTCCCCGTCCCGGCGCCCCTTTTGCCTACCGCTTCTGGATTGATGCAGTAGGGGAGCCGGAAGCCCTGGATGAAGCCTGGCAAAAGGGAGAGACCGGCGCGGAATGGTCCCGCCGGTTCGGCACTTATCCCATATTGAGTGAATGACGGCGCAGGTTCCACCAAAAACCTTCATTTGCGTTCTACCGCATGATATGCTCTAGGAGCGTGTCAGATCTCAAAGAATTTGGAGCCCTGGCGAGTATGTGGAGGCCGGACATCGCGGGACTGGATGTCCGGCTTTTTTCGGATAGGGACACAACATAGAACGGGGGAGAACGGTGGGACACTCGGAAATGCCGGCGATGGGAAAAATATCTCCGGAAGTCTTTCGTGATTATGTATACCCCAATTTGGGGAAGAGCCGCGCTGAAGTGCTGGTGGGACCCCAGTCAGGCGTAGACATCGCCATAACCCGGGTCGCTCCGGGGACGGTCATGGCCACCACGACGGATCCCGTCTTCATTGTCCCCGCCTACGGCTGGGAGCGGGCGGCCTGGTTTGCGGTGCATATTCTCGCATCGGATGCGGCCACGTCGGGAATCGCTCCCTCGCTGATGACCGTGGATCTCAACTTGCCGCTGAGCATCACCACTGTGGACTTTCAGCAGCTCTGGTCGGCCTTTGCCAAAACCTGTCAGGCTTTGAACATTGCTGTGGTTTCAGGGCACACGGCGCGCTATGAAGGGTGCGACTACCCCATGGTGGGAGGGGCGACCGTGATGAGCATAGGCCCCGAGGAAAGCTATGTAACCACGGCCATGGCAGAAGCGGGGGACATCCTCCTGTGCACCAAGGGCGCCGCTATTGAAACGACTGGGCTCATGGCAGCGACATTTCCCGACTACATCCGCCAGCATCTGGGCGAGGACATTCTTGCGCGCGCGGATGCGCTGTTTTCCCAGATGACCGTGGTGGATGATGCGCTGACGGCTGCGGCCCAAGGGGTGCGCGCCCATGGAGTGACCGCGATGCATGATGCTACGGAATGCGGCGTGGTCGGCGGGGTATATGAGATTGCCGAAGCGTCGAGGCTGGGAGTGGTGCTCCTTGATGACGCGGTGACCGTGCGCCCGGAGACTCAGGCCATTTGCTCTCTGACAGGCATTGACCCGCTCACCTCCATCAGTGAGGGCACGCTTTTGCTGACAGCGAAGCCCCATGCGGTGGACAAGATCGTGAGGGCCTTAACCGCCAAGGGCATTGACGTCTGCGTGATTGGGGAGATGCGCCCCGAATCAGAAGGCATGTGGAGAGAGAGCCGCGGCGTCCGCTCCCAACTGGCGCACCCCCGCATCGACCCGTTCTGGGCTGCCTTCGGCGCTTTGGCAGCCGGGAATCCTCCCAAATGATTGCGAGGGCGCTGACCATTGCCGGGTCGGATTCGGGCGGGGGAGCCGGAATCCAGGCGGACCTTAAGACTTTCATGGCCTTTTCGGTATTTGGCATGTCAGCCATTACGGCGATTACCGTTCAAAACACCTTGGGTGTCTACGAAGTGCAGGCTCTGGCGGCGGACTTGGTGGGGGCGCAGATCGATGCCGTGGTCAGCGATCTGGGGGTGGATGCGATTAAGATTGGGATGCTCTTTTCCCAGCCCATCATCGAGGCTGTGGCTGAGCGCCTCGAACAGCTTCCAGGAATTCCGGTGATTTTAGATCCCGTGATGCGGGCCAAAGGCGGGGCGCCTTTGCTGGACCCTGGCGCCGAGTCGTCGCTTCGTGACCGGCTGTTGCCGCTGGCCACCGTCGTTACTCCCAATTTGCCGGAGGCTTCCGCGCTGGTGGGATTTCCTGTGCTGACGAGGGCGGACATGCAAAGAGCGGCAGCGGCTCTGGAGACGTTCGGCGTACCCTACGTCTTGATTAAGGGCGGGCACCTGGAGGGAGAGCAGGCGTCCGACCTGCTGCGCTATCAGGGACGGGAAACATGGCTGGAGGCTTTAAGGATTGACACCCCGCATACGCACGGAACAGGATGCACCCTGTCGAGCGCGATTGCCGCGGGAGTGGCCCGCGGGCAAACCGTGGAGGAGGCGATCAGGGTGGCGAAAGACTATGTGACGCACGCGATTGAACACGCTCCGGCACTGGGCCACGGGCACGGCCCGCTCTTGCACCACTGGGGGCAAACACCGTGGATTTAAGTCTGCATGTGCTGATTGACCCTGTGGGGATGACTGGCCAGGACTTGCGCCGCAGTCTGCAGGAAGTCGCCGCAGGGGGAGCCACGGTGGTGCAAATGCGGGGAAAAGAGCGCACCACCCGCGAACTGATGGATACGGGCGCTGCCGTGCAAAAACTGTGCCGCCTCTACGGCCTGGCCTTCGTGGTCAATGACCGGGTCGACGTGGCGCTGGCGCTGGGGGCTGACGGTGTGCATGTCGGCCAGGACGATATGCCGGTGCATGCGGTGCGGACCCTCGCCCCATACCTGACCGTCGGCTTGTCCGTAGGCTCGCTGGCAGAGGTGCTGGCAGCCCGGGACTGTCTGCCCGATTATTTCGGAATGGGTCCGGTGTTTCAGACAGCATCGAAAAGCGATGCGGGAGAAGCGGTCGGAATTGCCCGCCTCAGGGAGTGGACCCAAGAGGCGGGGACGCTTGCCCCCGTTGTGGCGATTGGAGGAATTACCCGGGACAATGCCGCAGAGGTCTGGCAGTGCGGCGTCGACGGGATCGCGGTTATTTCGGCAGTGTGGCAGGCAGACGACAAAACCGGTGCGTGCCGGGCGCTGCGCCGGGGCCAGCCAACAGTGAAAAGGGGAGGGTGAAGGACGGTGACAACGGTGGAACGGCTGAAGGATTCTCTGCCCAGCCAGTGGCGCGCTCTGATAGAGCACCCGTTTGTGGTGGGGATAGGGGAAGGGACTGCGCCGCACGGTCAGTTCAGCTATTTCTTGATGCAAGATGCCTTGTATTTGGGGGACTTTCTCTCAACGCTGGCGCTGGCGGCGGCCATGGCCCCTAGGCGTGAATGGGCTGAGACGCTGCTCCGCCATGCCCAGAACGTCACCACCGTGGAGGAGGCGTTGCATGCGTCTCTGCTCCCCTCGTTCGGCGTATCGCCAGACCGGCTGGCATCCGCCCAGCTTGGGCTCATCACCGCAGCTTACACCGACCATCTGGTGCGCACAGCTCTGGGGCGCACCTTTCCGGAAGTCATCGCAGCCGTACTGCCCTGCTATCTCAGCTATCAGGAAATTGGGTTGAGCCTGCAGGCGCATTACCACTGTCCTGACCCTCTATACCGCGAGTGGATTGAGACCTATGCCGGTGAGGAATATGGCGTGGCGGTGGCTGAACTGCTCAGCATCGCCAACAGTCTTGCTATCGGCGGGGAGGATTTTGAGCGGATGAAGGGGGTATTTGCCCGCTCTGTCGGCTATGAGTCCCTATTTTGGAGTCAGGCTGCTGCCGAAGGCCATCTCCTGGTGTCATGAAAGACGGTCCTGGGGCGCGATGTACTGGATGGGAAGGCAGGATGACAGGATGCTGTGGGGGGACGCTTCGTAGGCAATGACATCTTTTAATTGGCTCCAAAGGGCTGTGGAAGTGGAAAAGCGGACGGTGACAGTGTCCAGAAATTCCGCAGCCGGGGAGACGCGAAAGTCCTCGAGCAATTTCCTGAGCGGTCCCCACTCCCCGTAAGGGAGATTTAGGCACACGCTGACTCCGTCCTGCTCCTCGCCGACCTGGGCTGCGGCCAAGGCCTCTTTAGCGGACTGCTGGTATGCGTGCACTAAACCGCCGGTGCCCAGCTTGGTTCCCCCAAAGTAGCGGACGGTGATGAGTGCCGTATGCACGAGACTGTTTTTTTGCAACAGGGTCAAGGTAGGCGAGCCCGCCGTTCCCTGAGGTTCGCCGTCGTCGGTCATACGCTCATCTCCCGCCTGCAGGATATAGGCCCAGACGTAATGAGTGGCTTTCGGCCACTGGATTTGCGCTGCCGCCAAAAGCCGGCTGACCTCGTCCGGCGCCTCGGCATGGTAGGCGGCACTGATGAAGCGTGAGCGCCGCACGATGATTTCTGTGCTCTTTCCTTCAATAACGGTAAACATGAACAAACTCCCCTTTCGCTCTGCATAGCATATATCAGGACCAAAAGGCAGACTAGCCACTTTTTAGCGTCCATGGTATCGTACACTTGAGATGAAACAGCACATGAAGGTGGTTTCGAGCCACGCGCATGATGGAGGTGAGTGAATGGACATGGTTCCCGCATCAGGACAGAACCTCAAACAGTCGTCAGACTGGATTGACTGGCTGGCCACTCACCATGATGCAACCTTAAGCCTCCATCCGGAAGTCATGATATTGGCAGCGCGCTATGGAGATGGCCATCTCCGCGCGGCTAAAGCCGTGGCCTTGCAGCTATTGCTAATGGACAGTCACATCAGCCTCGGCATTTTAGATTACTACCGGTTTGTGAACCCGGGTTTAGACAATCTCATCCGTTGGGGCTATCTGACCAGCGTTAAACGGGCTCCCTCTCTGTGGCGGTGGTTTTACATGTCCACCCAGAGCATTGACCCTATGTCCCACACTCAGCGGATGATTAATCATATCGGAATGCGGCGCTTTTACTTGGCTCTTAAAGAGGTTCCGCCTAAACTTATTGTCTCGACGTATCCCACGGCAGCGGGCGTGGTGTCGACGCTGAAGCAGCAGGGCAAGCTGGACGCGATAAACTTTGTGGTGATGACGGACTACAGTGTGCATTCGCAGTGGATTCACCCGGCGGTTGACATGTATTTTGTGGGCAGCGAGGATATGCGCAATGAACTGTTGGACCGGCGGGTCCCTGACAGCAAAATCATTGTGTCCGGCATTCCAGTCGACGAGCGGTTTCAAGAAGACGTGGATGTTGACCATGCCATGGCCTCATTGGGCGTGGACCCAAATCTTCCAATTCTATTGTTTATGGGCGGGGCTTACATGCCTATCGGGGAGTATGCGCAGGTGCTGAAAATGCTCGATAAAATACCTGCCAAGCATACGACCATTGTGATTGCCGGCCATGAGCCGGTGCGGATGGACCTGGCCAAGCAGTACCGCCGGAGCGCCGTCAATCCCATGGTCGTTTTGGGCTATGTGGATAACGTGCACGAGTTGATGGCAGTGTCATCCCTTCTCATCAGCAAGGCGGGAGGCCTGACAACGACGGAGTCGCTGTGCCGGGGACTGCCTACCATTATTTACCGGCCTATTCCGGGGCAGGAAGATGCCAATGCGGAATTTTTGGTGCGCAATGGGGCCGGACGCCGGGCCCACAGTGAGGAAGATTTGGAGGAGATTGTCACGCATTTGCTGGAACACCCGTGGGAATTAAAGTCAATGGCGCACCAGGCGCGCGCGCTGGGCCATGCCGATGCCGCACAAATTGTCGCGCAGCAAATCTACCTCGCGCTCCAAAATGAGGAAGCAAATGCCCCAGCGTAGGCGAATGCCGCCGGCGCAGATATTGCTGCTGATCATTTTAGGTCTTGCCGAATTCGCGCGGGGAGCCTTGATCATTTCGCTGCTCCCCGCCTACGTGACCGGACCACTCGGCGCCTCTCTGACCATAGTGGGTTGGGCACTGTCCAGCCATTATTTTTTGGATACGGTGTTTCGGGGACCAGCCGGGTGGCTCGTTGACCATATTGGGGTGCCGCGGGTGCTGACGATTGGCCTCGCTATTGAATGCCTCTCGCTGATTGGGGCGATGAACACCACCAGTCCCGCTATGATTATCGTCTTTGTGGCTCTGCTGGGAGTCGGGACGGCGACCCACTGGCCGGCTGTCGTCACGGGCACCAACCGGATGACCGATCCGGAGCGGCGCGCTTCAGTGATGGGGCTCGTGTTCGCGGCTTGGCTGACGGGGTCTGGATTAGGGCCGGTGCTGATCAATTTCCTGCTGGGAGGCCGGGACCGGACCGCATTTCTGGTGCTGATCGCCGCTGATATCATCGCGTTTGCTGTGACTATTATTGTGTCCGAACCCCGGCTCACGCACATTCACGAACAGCAGGTGACCAGGCACCGCTTATGGAAAACTTTGTGGAACTTCCGCTGGGTCATTCCGGGCACCTTCGTGCAAAATATGACCCTCGGCCTCATGCTCCCCATATTGCAGCCTTTTACCACCCGGGTGCTGCATTTAGACCATTTGCAATTTGCCGAACTGTTGCTGGGCAGCGGGGCGTTTACGGTGATCCTATTGGTGCCCATGGGCAAAGTCACGGACCGCTTCGGGTTGCGTGTGCCCCTGGTCGGAGGTTTTTTTGTGGCGGGAATAGCTCTTTTAGGGATCGGGTTCTTCCGGCACTTTTTTCAGCTCATTGTCTTTGGCGGCATTCTCGGGCTGTCCTATGCCATGATTTTGCCGTCGTGGAATGCTTTTTTGGCTGGGCTGATTCCCAAAGAAATCGAGGGCTGGCTGTGGGGCGTGTTTATGACCATCGAGGGGCTGGGGATGTCTGTCGGGCCGATTTTGGGCACGCGGCTCTTCACGTATAGAATTTGGCTGCCATTCGTGGTCTCTGCAATCATCCTCCTGAGCATGGGAGTGTTCTACGCGTCCTTTCCGGTGCAGAAGAAAATTTCATCGTAGCGGCACGGCAAGAAACTGACTGAATAGGGGGCGCACAACCCAAATGGCGTGGATTATCATTGTGGTGGCAGGGGCATGGCTCGCGCTTTATCTGCTGCCGGATCTGCTCTGGCACCACCTGCAGTGGAAAGCCGCACTGGGGGCGCGTGACAGCCACCAAATCGCTCTGACCTTTGATGACGGGCCTGGCCCTGACACTGCGCTCATCTTGGAGGCGCTCCGGGACCAAAAGGCTCATGCCACATTTTTCGTGATTGCGGAGAGGGCTCGGCATTATCCGGAAGCCCTGCAGGCTATGATCCGTGACGGCCATGAAATAGGCCTGCACGGCTACCAGCACCGGTCCATGTATCTGTTCTGGCCGTGGTCTGTCAAGGCCGAACTGCAAAAGGGCATCGACACGATTGAACAGATTGCGGGCGTCACACCGCATGTTTACCGTCCTCCCTGGGGACATTTCAACCTAGTGACGGTGATTGCGGCCCGGCAGCTAGGACTGCGCCGGGTGCTGTGGACTATTGCCCCGGATGACTGGAAACGGGGCAGAACGGCGCAGTTTATCGACCATTATGTGACGCAGCTGTCCCAGCCCGGGGCGATCGTGGTGATGCATGATGCCGGAGGGGACCGGAAAGCGACAGCGGAAGCCCTGGCCACGCTCATTCCCCACGTGCGCAAGCTGGGCATGGAGCCCGTAACGGTCCTGGCCATGGATCCCGAAAAGTCGGAGATGCGCCGCTGGTGGACATGGTGGGAGACCCGCTTTACCCGTGACTGGGACATCGACACCATCCCCTCCTCGTTAGGGGGGGACCCCGTGCTGCGGCTCGGCCACATCCGGTTTCCCTACCGCACCACAGTACTGACGACGGGCCGCACGATCCGGCGCGGAGACGCCATGGGAGAGATTCATTTTGGCAACCCGGCGCTGTCCCAAATGAGCGCGGGACCAGCGGGCGGATTGCGCGCCTTTCATGCTGTCCTGCGGTCTCTGAGCGATTTGGCCCAGTACGTGGAAGGGAATCATAAATACGGAGATATTACGGTCATTGGCGGCATTACCCTCTTGGACGCCTCCAGCGCCATCGAAAAGCTGGGATTTGACCGTGTGCCGGTGTCGGGGCTCCGCAAGTGGACTATGTGGTTTTACCTGATTTTCCTGATGGCGATCTACCATTCGGATGGGTGGAGCACATTCAGGCGTTTTCTTCGTCTCCACCCGGTCCTCTTGATGATGGACAGGGAGACGCTGATGAAGAAATACCTCCGGTCGCCCAGCAAGCGCCAAGCCTAGTCCACCCAGCCGCCCGCTCCGTCAGGAAGGACCGGCGCCAGGGGGGTCCTTTAATGTCAGCGTGGCCAGCAGCCGCGTGCGGAAGTCGGGGTTGTCCTTCAGGCGGCCCACAAGGTCCAGCACAATGCCTTCCAAGTAGCTATGCCCTTCTGAGGATCCCGGGCGCATCCAGGACACCATCACATCAGCCAGAATCCCGGAAATCAAGTCTTCCCCGGCGGGGGAGTCGAGAAACTTGCGGAACCAGCGTTCAATGCGCGGCTCCATAAACGCTTCGACACGGTCTTCGAATTTTTGCTCGATATCAAACAGTTTCAAGCGCTTGGGCCTCTCTTTCCTGAGTCTAGTCGACACTGGTAATGCTACCATGTTACGCGCCCACCTGACAGAGCGGATGTCGGGCGGGCGTGCGCGACTGAAAAAATGTGGCCAATCGCCAGGCACTATCTCCCGCCCCTGCAGAATATATATGTGAAAGTGCCGTGCCGGCGGGACCAAGCGTCCGGGCGGCCTATTTCCTGCTTAGGGGGAGCGACCATGCAGATTGACAGCCACAAGTCTATCGATGCCAGCGCCGAGACGACATTCGCCCTGCTGATGGACCCGGATATCCTGACCGGAGCCATGCCAGGGCTCAAACGCATGACACTGCAGTCGCCGGGGGTCTATGCGGTGGAAATGGAGATGGGGGTGCCCGGATTCAAAGGGAAATATGCCGGCACCATGCAGCTGGACCATCTTGTGCCCCCCAGGGGCTATCATTTGGCGCTGAACGGGCAGGGCCCGGGGGGGACCATCTCGATGGACCTGACCGTTACCCTGACTGCTAGTGGAAATGGACGGCAAACGGATCTACACTATGAAGGAGAAGGACAGTTCGGAGGCCCATCGTCAGGAGTGGCCCAAAAGGTGCTGTCGGGGGCATCCAGTGTGATTTTGGGGCAGTTCTTTGGAGAAATCTCCAAGCGTGCCCGGAAAATTGACGGGTAAGCGCCCTGGCGAGCTAGAAT
Organism: Sulfobacillus sp.; assembly: GCA_027344105.1. Taxonomy (GTDB): domain Bacteria; phylum Bacillota; class Sulfobacillia; order Sulfobacillales; family Sulfobacillaceae; genus Sulfobacillus. The sequence continues at coordinate 26,823 of DAHWJO010000014.1, read as the reverse complement.
AAATATCGGAGGGAAGATCGGTGGCGATGAGCACGAGCAAAAACCCCCGGGCGGAGCAGCGCGCGGATTCAGCCCCTGTGGTGGCTGTGCTCTTAGCCGCGGGTCTTTCCTCACGGATGGGGCGCCGCAAGCAGCTTTTGCCGTGGAACGGTGCGACGATGCTGTCGAGTGTGGCCGACTGCATCGCCCGGCAGGCGCGCCTCCCCCTGGTACTGGTTCACCAGGGTGCTGTGCCAGCTTATTCCGGGGGAGTGGCAGTGGAGAATGAGGCACCCGAGCAGGGGCTGTCCCACTCGCTCAAACTGGGGTTGGAGGCTGTTGCACAAGGCTGGCCCACGGCGTGCGCTGCGGTGTTTCTGGCCGACCAGCCTTTTGTCACCGCTTCTGACATTGCGGCGGCCGTTGCCGCCTTCAGGCAGCGGGAGAAGGGGTGCCATGCCCTCAGGCCGGTCTACAACGGCCAGGTCGGGCATCCGGTCCTTCTGGACCGGGAAGCCGTCTCTTGGGCCTTCCGGCTGGAAGGGGACCGGGGGCTTCGGGATCTGCTCGCGGTGTCAGGATTCTGCACGGTGGATATCGAGGTGAACGGGCGCCCCAATCCCGCCTGGGACGTTGATACGCCCAGTGACTACCGGCAGGCCTGCCGGTGGCTCAGTGGTGAGGACAGGCTCTGAAGATGCCTTTCGAAAGGATGGAGCGGATGCGGACTTCCGGGGGAATTACCTACTACGTCTGTGGCAAGGGAGATCAGGCAGTGCTGTGCCACCCGAGTTTGGGACTCGGCCGGTTCCTCTTCCACCGCATGGTTCCGGCGCTGTCCCGTGAATTCGTCATGGTGACGTGGGATCCCCGGGGGACGGGCGACAACCGGGATTTTGCTCCTGGTATGGCCAGTTGGGTGGGCGATGCCATGGACATTTTAGGAGAGGTGGGACTTCCGGCGCATTTGCTGGGGGTGTCGCTGGGCACTTGGGTGATGGCGCGCGCCGCAGCGGCAAATCCTGCCCAGCAGGTGCTGTCTCTGGCGCTGATTGGGGCGACGCCCGGGTTTGTGGGGCAGGGCCAGGATGTGCCGGACCGCCGCGCCCAGCTCTATGCCACCGGGATGGCGCAGTTTGCCGCGGAATATGCCCGCAGCACTCTGACAGAATATGCCATGGACGAGGTCCGGGACAATCTGGCTGCAGAACTGGCCGGGACCGATGTGGAAAAATACTTGCAGGCGATGGCGGCAATCTATGCGGAGTCGAATGAGGCCGTCTATGCAGAGGTGGGGGTCCCCACCCTGATCATGGTGGGGGCGCGTGACGCCCGCACCTCCCCGGTCCAGGCCGAACAGGTGCGGCAATTGGTCCCTCACAGCGAAATCAAGGTCCTCCCCCGGTGCGGGCACCTAGCTTTGCTGGACCAGCCCGAGCGGGTGCTCCGAGAATGCCGGTACTTTTGGCGGCACCGCCGCGCCGCTGACGACTGAAGCCAAGAAAGACTAGGCTATTGGAGCTCATTCCAAGGATCTACGGGCCTTCTTTACTGAAATTTTTATTGCCTAGGCAAAATATATGGTAGGGTTAAGAAGAGATAGTGCGGCAGGAGGGAAGGACATGGGCTACAATGACCACCGGAGATACCGTAGGCTGAAATTGCTTACGACTATCGGACCCACCCTCTTTGTTGCCATAGCCGAGACGGTAAGATTTTATTACCTGCGCCAAATTCTGCCTCCTGTTGGGGTCAGCCTTGTCGCAGTAGGGGTGACCTTGGTGGGGGCTGCCGGATTTTCCTCGTACGTATTTGATGTCATTGAGAAGATTGAGCGGGAACGGCGCCAGTACCAGGATGCTATGCTGTCTTTGCAAGAGCGCGAACGCCTGGCCCGGGAGATGCACGACGGCTTGGCGCAGAGCTTGGCAGTCATCAACTTGAAGGTGTACCAGGCGAAGACCCTGCTCGAGGCGAACCGCACCGACGAGCTAAAGGGCGAATTGGAGGATATTCGGGCAGCGGTGAACAAATCCTATTCGGAGGTCCGGCAATCGCTGTACGACTTGCGTGCCGGCAAGCGTCTGGATGAGGGCTTCTGGCCTGCCGTGCGGACATTGGCCACTGATTTCGGCGAGGGGAGCCAGATAGCGGTGGATGTAGAGGCTCTGCCCAATGACGGGGTGCCATGGAGCGATATGGCTTCCGTGCAGATTCTGCGGATTATCCAGGAGTCGCTGGCCAATGTGCGCAAGCACGCAGAAGCCAGCCATGTGGACATCCGTGCGGATATGCACGGCGATGTGGTCCAAGTGACTGTCCAGGATGACGGCAAAGGATTTATCATGAACAAAGACCATCCTGCCCACCATTTCGGCCTGGGCATCATGCAGGAGCGGGCGCAGACGTTTGGGGGCAAGGTCTCGATCCAGTCCCTCCCTGGACAAGGAACGACCGTTACGATATCGTATCAGTTGGATGGCGACAAAGGAGGAGAAGTTGGTGGAAAAGGCAAGAGTTATGCTGGTGGATGATCACGCCCTGTTTCGCTCAGGGATGGCATCCCTGCTGTCGAGCCGCCCGGACCTGGAAGTGGTGGGCCAGGCGGAAACAGGTGAGGAAGCGGTGAGGCTGGCTGAAGAGCTGATGCCGGACCTGATCCTGATGGATATCAATATGCCAGGCGGCGGGGGCCTTGAAGCCACCCGCGTCATTAAAGAGCAAATGCCCTATGTGAAGATTGTGGTCTTGACCGCCAGCGACGAGAACGACCTGCTTTTTGAAGCGGTGAAGGCAGGGGCCCAGGGCTATTTGCTCAAACATTTGGACCCTGAACAGTTTCTAGAGGAGTTGTCCGCCCAGATCCGGGGCGAGGCCTCGATTTCCGGCGACGTGGCGCTGAAGATTATCCGCGCGTTTTCGTCGCACGATGTGGAGCGCCAGCAGACGCAACTGACGGCTAGGGAACTGGAAGTGCTGAAGCTGGTGGGAGAGGGATTCTCCAACCGCGATATCGCGAGCCGCCTCTTTATCTCCGAGAATACCGTGAAAAACCACCTCCGCAACATCTTGCAGAAACTGCACTTTGAAAACCGGGTGCAGGCCGCTGCCTATGCCATACGGCGCGGGCTGGTGGATCCTCATTAATCTCGGCTAGAAGTGAAGCTGTCAACTACCCCGCTCTCAAGGCGGAGCTTGCGGTCACCCGCAGGCTAGTTGACCAGGCGGCTGGGAAATCGGCAGGCGGGTCGGTCCCGGACACGGAAAGTCGGAAAAAGCGCCGAAGGTTTCAGCCGCGCCTGCAAGGGTGTATAGGAGAGTGCAATGGCACTATGGGTATTGGACAAACGTAAGAAGCCGTTCATGCCGTGCTCGGATAAACAGGTACGGTTGCTGTGGGAGTGCGGCCGGGGGCATCGTCTGGTGTACCGGCAGCGGGAAAATTCGGTAGGGCACGTGCGGGTGAGGCTCGAGCCCGGCAGCCAGACTACGGGCGTTGCCCTGGTCCGTGAGAAGGAACGCACCGACCCGAACACCATGGACAGGCACCTAGAGCAGACGGTATTTGCACTGCTGGAACGGGCCCATCGTGGACAGGCCATCCGGGAGGCCCTGACCCAAAGGCGGGAGTCTTGCCGCCGTCGCCGCGGGCATCTGGGCCGCGTAGCCATTCGGGCCCGTGGCAGCTTCAATATTGAGACCGGAAACGGTTTGGTGCAAGGCATCCATCACCGTTCCCGCACGCTCATTCAGCGGGCGGACGGCCATGGATATTCGTTGACCAAGATAACATTGGACAAAGGAGAAGCGGGAATGGAGCAGGCTTTGTGTGCCGCGCTATCCCTCCCCGGCATGAATGCCGGGGTTTCCCGCGCAAATGGATGAACGATAGGGAAATGACGTTAACGGAACACCTGACGGAATTGCGCAACCGACTCTTTGTCATTTTAGGAGCGGTTGCGGTTGTCTTTCTGGTGGGATTTTTCTTTACGCGCCCAGTGCTGCACTGGATTATCCGGCATACCCCCGTGCACCATGTCATTGTAACGGGAGTCACGGAGGCGTTTTTTGCGCTGATCAAGCTGGATTTTGCCATGGCGCTCATCCTGACGTCTCCTCTCATTCTCTATGAAGTGGCTTCCTTTATTTTACCGGGACTGACCCAGGTAGAGCGCCATGTAGTCGGGGTTGTGGTTGGGCCGGGACTGGGGCTCTTTCTGTTGGGAACGGCAGCGGGATACTTCTTTTTCGTGCCTATTGTGCTCAAGGTGATGCTGTCATTCACGGGCCACGGCATCCAGCCGATGTGGCGGCTGGGCAGCCTGCTGAGCTTTATTATTGACTTGTCCGTGCCCTTTGGAATTGTGGCGGAATTGCCTCTGGTGTCTGGGGTGCTGGCCCACTTGGGACTGATTCAGCCGCGCATGTTTACCCGCTACCGCCGCTATGCCATCCTCATGGCATTCTTTATTGCCGCCATTCTGGCCCCGCCTGATGCGCTGTCCATGACACTGATGGCGATTCCCATCTACCTCGTCTACGAAGTGTCGGCCATCGTGGCCCGCTTGGCCTACAAGTCCCCCGAAGTTTCCGTCGAGCCCTCCGCCGGCCCTCCGGGCTCTCAAGGCACACCGTGACCTTGGACGAGGCAAGGGCCGGTGAGCCAGTGCGCATTGTGGATATCTTGCTGGAATCCAGCCGGCTTCAGGCGATCCGGCTCGGAATAGTGCCGGGGGCGGTGGTGACGGTAGTGCAGCAGCTGTCCCGCGGCCCTGTGATCATTGGCGTCGGGGCCAGCAAAATCGCCCTTGGGCGGGCGCTGGCCCGGAGTGTGGTGGTCATTCCAGCCCAAGATTTTTAATGATCAATATTTGTATGCAACAACATTTACGATCGTGGTAAAATTAGATGAGACACCTCTTGAGGAGGACGTGCAACATGACGGTTAATCATATATTTTTTATCGCGCTCGTAGCATTGGCCTTGCTGTGGTTCGGGTTGCTGGTGCAGGAAAAGCTGGAGCTGGTGCACCTCGGACAGCCTGAAATCCGCGGTGGGCAGGCTTCAAAGAGATGGGCCGGCGTGGGCAAAGAGGTATTTGGCCAGCACCGGGTGCTGAATGACCACTTCTCCGGCACCATGCATGTGTTGATGTTTTACGGATTTTTTGTGGTGTCGGTCGAAACCGCCATTTTCTTTCTTGACGGGCTCTTCCCGGGGATCGGGGCGCCCGGTGGGGTGACTGGCACGGTCATTGACACGGCATTTGACATTGTGGCCGTGCTGGTGCTGATTGCGGTGGCGATGGCGGCATACAAGCGCTATGTCGCGAATACTCCGCGCCTGGTTCGAAACTGGGATGCCGGCCTGGTGTTGATTCTGATTGCCTTGATCATTCTGGCGCAACTGAGCATCGAGGGCTTTCAGCTGGCTCTTGCCCCTCATGGCAGCTATGCCCCTCTGGGCAGCGAGCTGGCGGGGTGGTTCCGGCAGTTTGGAGCAAGCGCCGACCACACGGGACTGACGATTTCGATTTGGGTCAATGCCGTGGTGCTTCTGGGGTTTCTGGTCTACCTTCCCTATTCCAAGCATTTCCACCTGCTGGTGGCGCCCTTTAATATCTATTACCGGAATCTCGAGCCGAAGGGCCGCCTGCCGGCGCTGAACTTCGAGGATGAGACGGCCAAGAGCTTCGGGATCGGGCAGGTCAATGACCTGACATGGAAAGATCTGCTGGATACGTATGCCTGTGTCCAGTGCGGACGGTGCACTGAGCAGTGTCCGGCTAACCAGACCGGCAAGCACCTGTCGCCCAAGAGCATCATTGTCACCCTGAGACAGCAGCTGGAAGAGGTGGGCCCGCTGCTGGAAAAAAGCGCGGCGTCACGGACAGCCGAAGAGCAGGAACGTGTCGAACTGCCGCTGGCGGGCGGTGCTATCCTGCAAGACGATCTCTGGGCCTGCACGACGTGCGGCGCCTGCGTGCAGGCGTGTCCCGTCCTCGACGAGCATGTGGTGAAGATTGTGGGGATGCGCCGGCATATGGTGCTCACCCAAGGCGAAATGCCGGCTGAAGCTCAAAATGTGTTTCGCAATATGGAAACCCAGGGCAATCCGTGGGGCCTCGGCCCGGATCCGCGCCAGGAGTTTGCCCAGGCGATGGGGATCAAGGACGTGAGCCGGGGTGACCATCCCAAGGTGCTGTACTGGATGGGGTGTGCCGCCACCTATGACGACCGGGCGCGGAAAGTTGCGGAGGCGACGGTGCGTCTCTTGAAGGAAGCCGGAGTCGACGTAGGGGTCCTGGGGGCACTGGAGAAGTGCACCGGGGATTCCGCGCGGCGTCTGGGCAATGAGTATCTGTTCCAGTCGCTGGCCACGGAAAATATTGAGAATCTCAATGCGGTCAGTCCTGAGATTATTCTCACCACCTGTCCCCACTGCTTCAACACTATCAAGAATGAGTATCCAGAATTCGGGGGCCATTATGAGGTGAAGCATCATGCGGAATATCTCTCGGATTTGGTCTCCGAAGGAAAACTGGTGCCGCAGACACATCTGGAAGAGACGCTGACGTATCACGATTCGTGCTATCTGGGCCGGTACAATGGAATCTTTGATGCGCCCCGTGATGTGCTGAAATCGGTTCCCGGAGTCGAATTGGTGGAAATGGACCGCTCGCGGGAACAGAGTTTCTGCTGCGGCGCCGGGGGCGGGCGGATGTGGCTGGAGGAGAAAGAGGGCCAGCGCATCAATCAGAACCGCGCGCAAGAAGCGATATCCACCGGGGCGACCACAGTGGCCACAGCCTGTCCATTCTGCCTGACGATGCTCAAGGACGGTGTGCAGTCCCTGGGTGAGGAGGATGGGGTCAAGGTGCGGGACTTCTCCGAAATATTGGCGGACGCGGTTCTTCCCGTGATCTCCCACTAAGGGCGGGGAAACAGGCGGGGGCGGCGGAACCCGGGGCTCCTGAGGCCAGCCCCGGCCGCAAGAAAAGTCGCTGCCCCCGCAGCCCGCCACAGGGATGACAGGCGCATCGCGCCGGCCATGTGCCAGTGCGTCAGCACGAAGATGCCGAATTCGGGAGCAGCGAAAGCCACGGCTCCCATGGCAACGTTATAGGCGACAATGTACTCGGTGCGGCTTGCGGCTGGGATATGTGCCAGAAGCTCTGTAAACAGCAGCAGGTTGACACCGCTTAAGAACAGGCCGCTTTCGAAATTGACTCCGCTCAGGACCCACAAATTGCGGGAGAGAACCGTTAGCCACGGCACCGTGGCTAGACCCAAGGCTGCCAGGCCGAGGGCGGTCATCCCGCCTTTTTTACGCGCCAGAGCCCGCCACCCCGGAAAGCTTATCGCCTGGCTAAGCAGTGCCGCCACCGTAAACAGCCCGAGCCACAGCGCAGTGGCATGGGCCTGGCCGATTTGGTAGAGGTTGAACAGGGGCCATGACATCTGCCAGCCAAAGTTGAAGAACGCAGACAGAAGCAGGTAGCGGGTAAACAGCGGGTTATGCATGATGAGACGCCAGGACACATGGGGCCCGGGTACTTGCTTCGCTGCCGTGCGGGGGCGGGCAGGGATCCTGTGGCGGCCGAGCATGGCCACTTCCGCTATCCCCAACACCGCTGCGAGCATCATAAATCCTTTCAAGTTCTGGCTGGCGTGCGCTCCATTCAGCTGCGCGACGAGGCCAGTCGCCAGGCTGGCCGCCAGAGCGACCAGTGTGGTGACAATGCTGCGGACGCTGAAAAAGCTTTCGCGCACCATAGGGGGAATCACGTGGCCGATGACCGTCTGCCAGCCCATAAGGCCCCATGTCTGGGGAATATTGGCGAGGGTGAACACAAAAACGGCAAACAGTGCCCCGTGGCGCGGATCCAGCCAGGGGGCCAGAGCTAGCAGAATGTATGAGAGGCGGGCCGCCAAAAAGGACTTGGCGGTGGACGGCAGCAAAACCTGAGGCCGGGGCAGACGGAAGGCGAGCATCACGCTCGCCACCAGGGCCGCGAGGGCAGGCAAGGCGCTGGACAGCCCCACGATCTGCCGGCTTGCATGCAAGGTTCCAATGAGCAACAGAGGGAAAAAGGTGCTGACAATTGTCGTCGCCGCGGTAAAGAAGGCGCCGTGCCATAAAGAGAATCGCATATTCTGCCGCAGCACTGTGGTGCGCATGAAGTATTCAGCCCTGTCCTGATCTGTGACCTATTATACTAGCCGTGTGCTGAAAAGGTCCAGAGCCTGCCGTGCATTTACGGTCGCATCTTGCCGATCGGGAGCACAACAACCTTCATCCCCCTCCGCGCAAAGGGCTCTGCCGCCTTTGCCGCCAGATCTTTTTGCATGGGGGACGGGCAGTCAGGGGCGCACACCACGTCGCAGATGGCGGCGAAAAAGCTGCGGTCCGAGATGACCCGCGCTGTGCCAATGAGCGCGCCCCCCCGCCAGGCATGCACGACGTAAGCGCTCGACTGCCATGCCAAGTCAATGCTTTCCGGATCGCGTCCGGCTGTCGCCGGACAGGTGTCCCATAACTTCTTGATCGCGCTGATCGGCACCCCCCGGTCCGTTCTAATTTCTGTCATGCCACCCGTTCTTCCTTCCATATTTTGGTCATAGTGTGTCCTAGGAGGGACAAACCTATGCCGAGCCGAAAAATTGTCCTGGTGGGCAACCCCAACGTCGGAAAATCTGTGGTGTTCCAAAAACTCACGGGACGCTACGTGGAAGTCTCCAACTTTCCCGGCAGCACGGTGCAGATATTCGAGGCGGCTGTGGGAGATGACCGGATTGTGGATACTCCAGGCGTTTATGGACTGAGCCGCCTGACAGAGGAGGAGCGGATTACCGTAGAATCCCTGGCCGATGCAGACCTGGTCATCAATGTCGTGGATGGCACCAGACTCAGCCGGGATTTGTTTCTGACCCTGCAGCTAATTGACGCTGGGTTTCGCGTCATTATCGCGGTGAACATGATGGATGCCGTAGCCAGGGAGGGCGGGTCGGTCAACACGGCGTTGCTTGAAGAAAAACTTGCTGTCCCGGTGGTGGGCCTTTCGGCTATTCAGGGCAGCAATATCTCTGTTCTCAAAAGTCTGTTGGCCGCCCCCGTGGCGGCCCACTCGCTGCACGAAGACTGGCAGGTGCCAGCAAGTTGGGGATTTTCCGGTCTCGAGGCCCTGCTGTGGCACGAGGAAGACCGCAGTGCTGCGCGCCTGGCAGGGGCCAGGGAAATCCCCGGAGAGCGGGAGAGGCGGTACATCGAGCGCCGCAGCCGTGCAGATGCCTTGGCCGCCCAGGTCTTCAGCGCCGGGAAAGGGAACAGCGTGTGGCAGAACGGCTTGGACCGGTTCTTGCTGAATCCCTGGGGAGGACTGGCCAGCGCCGTGCTTCTCTCTGCGCTGGTTTATTACTTTGTGGGGATTGTGGTGGCGAACACGGTAGTCAATTTTTTGCAGACTGTGATGATGCAGTGGGTTGTGCCCTTTATCGGGGCTGCGGTGCGGGTGCTTGTGCCCCAGTCGTCGGTTCCATACCGCCTGCTGATGGGTCAGTACGGGATCTTGTCGGCAGGACTGCTGTACATTGTGGCGCTCTTGCTGCCCCTGGTAACGGCCTTTTACCTATTGTTGGCAGTGCTTGAAGACAGCGGCTATCTTCCCCGCCTCGCCACCGTTCTCGACCGGTGGTTCCTGCGCTTGGGACTGAATGGGCGTGCGGTGATTCCCTTGGTGCTGGGATTTGGCTGCGTAACCATGGCGACTTTGACCACCCGCGTGCTGGATACGCAAAGGGAGCGCAGCATCGCCACCATTCTCTTGGCGTGGACGATACCCTGTTCAGCGCAGATGGGCGTCATCATTGGGCTGCTGAGCGGTGTGGGCTGGACGTACGCCCTCACCTATGTCCTCATCATCACCGGGCTGTTCGTGGCGGTAGGCTCGGTTTTGGACCGCACCCTGCCCGGCAAGCCTGCCCCTTTGCTGTTGGACCTGCCCCGTCTAGCCGTGCCTGGTTTGGCAAACGTGATGTGGAAGACTCAGGCGAAAGTGGGTGAGTTTCTGCGGGAGGCGGGGCCGCTGTTCATTTTAGGCTCAGGTCTGGTGGAACTGGGCGACATCTGCGGCTTCCTGCCGTGGCTCGACCGCGTCCTAGCTCCTGTCATGAAATATTGGCTGGGGCTGCCGGCGCGAGCGGTGCAGCCATTCGTGCTGGGTTTCATCCGGCGCGACTTTGGGGCTGCGGGTTTTTACCAGTTGGGTTTGACTCCTCACCAGATATTGACGGGTGCCGTGACCCTGACGCTGTTCGTGCCATGTCTAGCTTCTACGCTGGTGATATTAAAGGAGCGGGGAATGCGCACGGGCTCGTTCATCTGGATGGGGTCGATCGCTATGGCCCTGGCAGTGGGCGGGCTGGTGGCCCGCTTCGGTCCTCTTTGAGCACTCCCGGCATAACATAGGCGGGAAGGGGGCAGGGTAAAAATGGGCAAATTGCGAAGTTGTGTGGAGTGCGGATACCCTCTGCAGCCGGCGGCGGGCCGGTGCCCGCGGTGCGGAACGCCTGTTCCGTCGGCATGGGGCAGTCCCTGCCAGACGTGCCGGCTGCAGCGGTCCTGCGGACCGGCGCCGCAGCGCCTTCGGCCAAGCACAATTCAAAACAGTGACGCTTGTTAAACTTATCAACGATCCTTGAGTCCCTGGCGCAATTTATGCCATCATAATAGGGCAATCAAGGAAGGGGAGAGGACCGATGGAACAAGGTCATGCCATTGTCTATGACAATGGCAAAATCACCGTGCCGAACGATCCCATTATCCCGTATATCGAGGGCGATGGAATTGGGCCGGACATTTGGAAGGCCACCGTGCGGGTCGTAGACGCGGCGGTAAAGGCATCTTATGCGGGAAAGCGCCAGATTCACTGGGTGGAAGTGCTTGCGGGAGAAAAAGCCCATGAAAAGGTGGGGGAATGGCTTCCCGCCACGACTCTGGAGATGTTTCGGGAATATAAAGTGGGCATCAAAGGGCCTCTGACCACTCCCGTGGGCGGGGGCATTCGCAGTTTGAATGTGACTCTGCGTCAGGAACTGGATTTGTATGCCTGCGTGCGCCCCGTTCGCTACATTCCAGGAGTGCCCTCGCCGGTGTTGCATCCGGAATGGGTCGATATGGTGATTTTCCGTGAAAACACCGAAGACGTCTACGCAGGAATTGAGTGGCCGGCGGGATCTGAGGAAGCGAAGAAGATCATTGCCTTCATCAACAAGGAAACCACCAAACATATTGATGAGTCCGCGGGCATTGGCATTAAGCCGATGACCAAGTTCGGCAGCGAGAGGCTGATCCGCAGCGCTATTCAGTATGCGATCAATCACCACCGCCGGTCTGTGACCTTGATGCACAAAGGCAACATTATGAAGTTCACCGAAGGCGCATTCCGGGATTATGGGTATCAGCTTGCTGCCAGGGAGTTTCCTGAGCAGGTTATTACGGAAGACATTCTGTACAGCCAGTATGGGGGCAAGCAGCCCGAAGGCAAGATTGTGCTGAAAGACCGCATTGCTGACATCATCTTCCAGCAAGTGTTGCTGAGGCCCAAGGAATTTGACGTCATCGCCACACCCAATTTGAATGGCGACTATCTGTCAGACGATCTGGCGGCCCAGGTCGGCGGCGTGGGCATGGCGCCCGGAAACAATATGTCCGACGAGATCGCGATCTTTGAGGCCACCCACGGCACCGCACCCAAATACGCCAATCTGGACAAGGTGAACCCCAGTTCCCTGATTCTGTCGGCTGTCATGATGCTGGAGCACTTGGACTGGAACGAAGCCGCCGCCTCCATCGTGGCTGGGCTGGAACAGACGATTCAGGCGAAAACCGTCACCTATGACCTGGCGCGTCAGCTGGACGGGGCCACCGAACTCAAGACCTCACAGTTTGCGGATGCCATTATCAGCCGCTTTCACTAAAAAGACATATCAAGGGGTGAGAGACATGTTTAAGAGAAACAAGATCACCGTCATTGGCGCAGGCGCGACAGGAGCGACCACCGCGCATGTGATGGCGCTCAAAGAAATGGGTGACATTGTCCTGGTGGACGTCGCCGAGGGGATTCCCGAAGGCAAGGCGCTGGATATTTGGGAAGCCGGGCCGATTGAGCGCTTCAGCCTCAAAGTCTCCGGGTCGAACAGCTACGAGGCCACCCGCGACTCCGACGTGATTGTGGTCACGGCCGGCATGCCCCGCAAGCCGGGCATGAGCCGTGATGACCTGTTGAAAGTCAATGCGGATATTGTCTACCAGGTTGTCGAAAAGGCCGCCAAGTTTTCGCCGGAAGCGCTGCTGGTGGTGCTGAGCAACCCCGCCGACGTGATGGCGTACGTGGCGCAGAAGGCCAGCGGGTTTCCCTACCACCGGGTGATCGGGCAGGCGGGCGTGCTTGACTCCGCACGTTTCCGGACATTCCTGGCCGATGCCCTGAATGTGTCCCCGAAGGATGTCACCGCGTTTGTGATGGGCGGGCACGGGGATGACATGGTGCCGTTAGTGCGGTACTCGTCTGTTGCTGGAATTCCTATTGAAAAGCTCCTCCCCGCAGACACGATCGAGAAAATCGTGCAGAGGACCCGCACAGGCGGCGGTGAGGTGCTCAACCTCATGAAGATCTCCGCATTTTATGCTCCGGCATCCTCCCTGGCTGAGATGGTGCAGGCCATGCTGAAAGATGAGCGGCGGGTGATCCCTGTCATCAGCTATCTTGACGGTGAGTATGGAGAGCATGATATCTTCGTGGGAGTGCCGGCCATCGTTGGCGGAAACGGCATTGAAAAGGTTCTCGAGGTGGAATTCACCGACAGCGAGCGGGCGGCGTTTGCCAAGTCCGTGGCTTCAGTGCGCAAGCCTCTGTCCATGCTCAACTACTAGGCCCGGGGACCGGCAATGGCCTGCAGCGGGCGCAGCGACTTTCCCGGCCAGTCCGGCAAGGCCGTGAGATTTAGACGTGTGGGGCCGGCGGCCAGCCGCCGGCGATTGCCTGCCGCAGCCCAAGGCTGCGGCCAACAACATGGACATGGATTCTCGGCAGGTTGAGCGCCATTGAAGACAAGATTCTGGAAGGGGAGGAATCCGAATGAAACAATATGAGTATCTGGCTAAAGGCGCGTTGAAGGCCTACGGGATTCCCATCCCGGCGGGGCAGCTCGTCAGCACGCCTGAAGAAGGGGCGCAGGCCGTAGCCAGCCTGGGGCCTGTGGCGCTGAAGGCGCAGGTTCTGGTAGGGGGGCGCGGCAAGGCAGGAGGCATCCGCTTTGCCCAAACCCAGCAGGAAGGCTATGACGTGGCTAAGGCCATGATTGGCATGGACCTGAAGGGTTACCGCGTCGACCGTTTGTATGCGGAGACCAAGCTGGCGATTGAGCGGGAGCTCTATATCTCCGTGACCACGGACCGCAATGCCAAAAAGCCCCTCGTGATGGCCTCTTTAGCGGGCGGAGTGGAAATCGAGGATGTGGCTGATGACCAGATTGTGAAGGCCTATGTTGACCCAGAAGTGGGAGTTCTGCCGTATTTCGGCCGCGAGGTGGCATCGGCCTTAGGATTGGAAGGCACGATTTTTAAAGAGTTCGCTGACCTGGTGGTCAAGCTTTACCGGATTTACCGGGAAAAGGACGCCGAATTGGTGGAAATCAACCCTCTGGCTGTGGTGGATGGGCACTTGGTCGCGGCTGACGCGCGTTTGAACTTGGATGACAGCGCGCTGTACAGGCACCCTGACACCACCATTGTTGATGAGGGCTCGGCCTTGGAGCTTAAAGTGCATGAAATCGGCCTGGCCTACGTCGAGCTTGACGGGGACATTGCGGTCATGGCTAACGGAGCGGGCATGGCTATGGCTACTTTGGATGCAATCCAGTATTTTGGCGGACACCCGGCCAACTTCCTGGATGCAGGCGGCGGCGCTTCCGTGGGTCCGACGGCCGAGGCCCTGGATGTCTTGGTCTCCATGAAGCCGAAGGCCATTCTGGTGAACATATTCGGCGGCATTACGCGGTGTGATGATGTGGCCGCAGCAATTTTGCAAGTCAAGAAAACCAGCGGAATTCCTGTTCCTCTGGTGGTGCGCCTGGTTGGCACCAATGAACAAGAGGGCGTGGCGCTGCTGAAAGCGGCGGGCATAGAGGCGTACTCGGAAATGGCTGAAGCGGCAGAGCAAGCCGTCCGCCTCGCAAAGGAGGCTCTGTAATGTCGATATTGTTAAACCGTGACAGCCGGATCATTGTGCAGGGGATCACCGGCAATCAGGGCCGGTTCCATACCCGCCAGATGCTGGCGTATGGCTCGCAGGTGGTAGGGGGCATCTCCCCGACCAAGGGCGGGCAGCAGATTGAAGGGGTTCCTGTCTTCGACACCGTGCATCAGGCCGTAACGGCGACCGGGGCGGATGCATCGATTGTGTTTGTGCCGGCGCCCTTCGCCAAGGATGCCGCATTTGAAGCCATGGAGAACGGCATCCGCCTGGTGGTCATGATTCCTGAGCATATCCCGGTTCAGGACTCGATTGACATTGTGGCCCGGGCAAAAGCGCTGGGAGTCACCGTTATCGGCCCCAACACGTTTGGCATCATCTCCCCTGGCGAACAGACGAAAATGGGCATTATGCCCAACCATATTTACCGTTCGGGACCCGTGGGCGTAGTCGCCCGATCGGGAACCTTGAGCTATGAAATAGCGTTCAGCCTTACCAATGCCAATCTTGGCCAGTCCACCGTCGTCGGAATGGGCGGGGACCCTGTGGTCGGCCAGACATTCATCACCGTTCTCGAGCACTTCCGCAATGATCCGGCTACCACTTGCGTGGTGATGGTCGGGGAAATCGGCGGCAGCGCCGAGGAGGAAGCGGCCGAGTACCTGGAGACCCTGGGCAAACCGGTGGTGGCATATCTGGCTGGCCGCGCGGCTCCCGCAGGCAAGCGCATGGGACATGCCGGAGCTATCATCGAGCGGGGCAAAGGCACGCTGGAGAGCAAGGAAAAGGCGTTGCGGGCCCATGGCGCCGAAGTGGTCACCATGCCGTGGCAAGTGGCGGAAGCTGTGCGCGGCATTCTCCCGTCAAAGTAAAGGGATAGACCAAAAGTCAGTGAGATGAGTGGCCCTGTTTACGCCGGGCCACTTTATTTTGTATCAGCGCCCAGACGTCCGCCCAGTCGTCATCGGAGAGGGTGGCCACGGCTTCTTTCCAGTCATCAGGCTGGATCCCATAAGGCATGGCGTCTTCATGAAGACGGGTGGTGAGATATCCGGCGTGCTCCATCAGCTGTTCGTAGGAGATTCCCAAAGCCTCAGCCAGGCGCCGGAGAATGGCAGGGCTGGGCGGCTTACGCAAATCTCTCTCGATTCGGGACAGATAGGATGAACTGGTCTGGGTGAGGTCGGCTAACTGCATGAGTGACAAGTGGCGGGTTTGTCGCTGTCCTCGCAGAAATTGTCCGAAACGCATCTCAAGCCCCCTTGCATCAGTCTGTAGATTAATCCTACCCAATTAATTGCCTATAGGCAACCGGGGCCCGCGCGCCGGGAAAATTGCCAAAATAGCAAAAGTGGTCTATGATTTTGCCAAAAAGGTAAAGAGGGGTCTGTGTGGCCACATTAACTGTCAACGTACCGGTGTTCAGAACTTTTATGGAACGGCAAGGATGGTCGGAGAGGGACCTCGCATCCCATATGGATCTGGCGTATTCTTATGTAAATCGTGTGCTTGGGGGGAAGCGGCGTCCCGGCGCCAAATTCATCGCGGGAACTTTGATCCTGGGGCTCACCCTGGAAGAGGCCTTCACCCTGCAAAAGTAAAGAGGGCCTCTCAAATATGGTCCAAACGGCCAGGGATAGCGGTCCGAATGGACGTTAAGTAAAGCAAATGCTTGATATTACCTATGCTTCTGTTAAACTTTTTTTCAATTTCCCGCTTGCAGTGGGCTTTGCAGAAGAGTCCACGTGTTATGATATCTGCAGAAGTGATCGGCACATAGCTTTGTCATAATGCGGTCACGCTAGACTTGAGGTGGCTTGGATGCAGATACAGGTTGTGGGGATCAATCATAAAACTGCATCGTTGAAGATACGTGCGCGGGTTGGGCTCACTCCCGATCTTATTGCGCAGGCCTATCAACGTGTGGAGGAGTTGCGCGATAATCAAGGTGTGGTAATTCTGTCTACGTGCAACCGCACAGAAATCTATGTGGCGGGCAGTGTGCCTTATGCCGCCATTGTGCAGTGGTGGGGCAATATTGTTGGGGTTGATCGTGGAGAGTTTTCTGACGCCGTATTTTGGTATGCCGATGACCGGGCCCTTGACCATCTGTTCCGGGTCGCGGCCGGTCTCGATTCGATGGTCTTGGGGGAGACGCAGATTCTGGGACAGGTCAAAGCGGCCTATGAAGTGTCTCAGCGCTACGGGACGGCTCGGGCCTTGCACCGCTTGTTCCGCTCCACCCTCACCGTCGGCAAGCGGGCTCATGCCGAAACGGGCATCAGCCAGAATGCCCTCTCGATGGGGCATGCCGTGGTTGAGCTCGCGCGCAAGGTGTTTGGCGACTTGCACCGGACCCGGGCGGTTGTCATCGGTTCGGGCGAAATGGGAACGCTGGTGGCCCGCCATCTGATGGGCTCCGGGGTAGGAAATTTGACGCTGGTAAACCGGACAGTGCCAAAGGCCCGGGAACTCGCGGAGGAGTTGGGATCAGACTACGCGGGGATGGAGCAGGTGCCGCAGCTGATGCGCACGGCCGACATTGTCGTGACGGCCACCAACGCGTCCGAATTCCTCCTGACGGACCAGATGGTGCGGACAGCGATCCGGGGACAGAGCCAGCGCTTGCGGTTCCTGTTTGACCTGTCGGTGCCCCGCAATATGGACCCCGCTATCGCCAAACTCGGATCCGGCATGTTCCTCTATGATGTCGATGACGTCGAAGCTGTGGTTCAAGCCAATTTAGCCCACCGTCAGAAAGAGGCGGGGAAAGTCGAGAAGATTATTCAGGAGGAGATCCTAGCCTTGAAAGAGGAGCTGGCGGCATCGGAAGTGGGGCCTGTCATCCGGCAGCTGCGCTCCAAAGCCGATGCGATTCGGGTTGCAGAACTGGAAAAGGCGATGAACCGTCTGGGCAACCTGTCCGCCACCGAAAAAGCTGTCGTGGCGGATACAACCCGCCTCATTTTGAACAAGTTTCTCAATGACGCCATGGTGACCATGCGGTCGTGGGCAGCGGAAGGCGACAAGCAGGACCAGATTGAAGCCGTCCGGGAACTGTTCAAATTGACGGAGTCCACGGAAGCTCCTGCAGTGCAGGTCCCGGACATCGCGCTCGAACCAGAGCGCTAAAGCCGGGGCAAGGACGTGGAGGCAACGCTGGCAGCAGGGACATTTTTAGGATATTTTATGGCCGCAGTAGCGTTTGTGGCCGCGTTATACAACGGCAGGTGGAAACACTGGGCGTTTTATAGTTTTGTTTTAGGCTGGGTCTCTCAAACCATTTGGCTGGCGCGGGAGGCCCTTGTTTTGAATGTCTGGCCGACTTCCACCCCTTACGCATGGGTCGCCGGCTTTACCTGGCTGGCGGTCACAGCGTTTGCCGTCTATCAGCGGGTGCGGCCAGAGTGGCCGCTGGGCGGGTTTTTGATGCCGGTGGCGGTTGTGGTATGGTTGGGGGGCCAGGCATTGCCGCGGAACCGTGAGCTGGCTCCTGGCGGGAATGTGCCCGCGGCTTCCCTGGAACTGCTGATGCTGGCCTGCGTGGCGTTTTTGCTGGCTGCGGTTTTTAGTATTATGTATTCAGAAAAAGAGCGTGAGCTCAAGCGTAAAAGAGTTCGGCTCTTCTATTATCAACTGCCCCCGCTCGACGTGATGGATGTGGTGAGCGCGCGCCTGGCAATGGCAGGTTTGATACTGCTCACCCTGTCGTTGGGGTTGGCGGCATGGTGGGGCGAGATGATATCCGGGCAGGTGTGGACCTGGGTGGTCCATGATGTGGGGATTGACCTGGTTTGGGTTGCCTATGCCGTGTACGGCGCACTGCGGATTTGGGGGTGGCAGGGCCACCGCGCGGCGGTGTACACGATGACGGCTTTCTTGCTGGTGCTGGCGAACATCTTTGCCATGGGCCTGATGATTCACGGATTTTCGCTTTACAATGGATAGGGCGCGGGAAAGAGAAAGATGGGAAAGAAGGATTGGGGAGATGCTCAAAGTCGGGTCGCGCGCCAGCACGCTGGCCACATCTCAGGCCGAACTAGTGGTCCGCCTCATCGCGGAAGCGGGTGTGGATTGCGAACTGGTGCTCTTTGAGACCAAGGGAGATAAAATTTTGGACCGGGCTTTAGATGCCATCGGCGATAAGGGACTATTCACCACGGAGCTCGAAAACGCCCTGCTGTCGGGCGCGATTGACATAGCGGTGCATTCTCTGAAAGACCTTCCCACGGCGCTGATGCCAGACTTGGCGATTGGCGCCTATTTGCTGCCGGAAGACCCGCGAGACGTGCTTATCGCATCCGGGACATCATGGGAGACTCTGCCCCAAGGTGCGGTCATCGGTACGTCCAGCTTGCGCCGCAAGGCGTTTCTCAGCGCCTTGCGGCCTGACCTGAAAATTGTGCCGGTCCGCGGCAACTTGCAGACACGTGTAGAAAAATGGCGGGCGCAGGGATGGGACGGGCTGATTTTGGCAGCGGCTGGAGTGCACCGCTTGCAGTGGCAGGACCTGATTGCCAGCTATCTCGATCCCTGGCTTTGCGTGCCCAGTCCCGGACAGGGCATTTTAGCGGCAGAAGTGCGCAAGGACAACGGCCGGGTCTTGGAACTGCTTGCCCCTTTGAACAACCAAAAGGCCGAGCAGGCGGCTCGAGCCGAGCGGGCATGCCTGGCGGAATTGGGAGGGGGTTGCCAGATACCGTTTGGCGCCTACGCTGAATCGGCTGGTCCTGGACGCCTCCGCCTGCGCGGGAAAGTTGGGGATATCGCGGGGCAGACAATTATTACCGAAGACGGGGAAGGGGATAGCGGGAACCCGGAGAAGCTGGGAGAAGCCGTCGGGCGGAAACTCATCGCGCAAGGGGCCCTCACCCTGCTCTCGGGAGACCCGTCATGACGCCGCGCGTGTACTTTATCGGCGCGGGCCCGTCCTATCCGGGGTGGATGGCCAAAGAAGCCTGGGACATTTTGCAGCGAGTCGATGTGGCGCTGGTGGTAGGCGAGGCGCTGCGTACGGGAGACTGGCCGTGGGCAGCGCGCATGGAGCGAACGGACAGCGCCGGGACACTGGAGCGGCTGAAGCACTGGGCCGGGCGCCAGCAGGATGTCGCCGTGCTGGTGCCCGAATCGCCCTCGCACCACCCGCTGATGGCAAAATGGGTCAGGTGGGCGCGAGAAGAGGTCCAGGTGGGAGGCATCGTGCCCGGCATATGGAGTGTGACCGCCGCAATGGATGTGGACGGCTTCTGTATTGCGGAACCGGTGGACGTCAGCGCGGGAGTCCCCCCGGCCATCTACATTGAGGGGCCAGGGCAGCCGGACCCCCGGGTGCGGTGGGTGCTGGGTGCTGACGGGCGGTGGACCGAGGGCGAAGAAGCGGCGGGGAACGGCCGCATGACCGTGGATGCCCCCCCTTTGCCTCCTCATTTCTGGTTTTCCAGCCGCCCTCTGTCGGGCCGCAAGGTGGTTTTTCTCCGGGCCGGCTCTGCAGCAGAGCGTCCTCAGAGCCGTTTGCGCGCATACGGTGCGGAAGTCTATACAGCTCCTGTTTCCCAAATTGCCGACCCGCTGTCATGGGATGCGGTGGACGAGGCGCTGTCACATTTGGACCGCTATGAGTGGGTGATCTTCACTAGTCAGGAAGCGGTGACCCGCTTCTTTCAGTCACTTCGGCGCCTCGGCATTGACATCCGGCGGCTGCGGGCGCAGGTGGCCGTAGTCGGTCCCCAGACAGCCGCCGCAGTCCAGGACTTCGGAGTGTACCCCACGGTGATGCCGGACCAGGAGTACAGTCAGGAGGGGCTGGCGGAGCGCTTTGCCAGCCTTCCCGTGCTGGGCCAGGGCATATTGCTTCCGGGGGGCAACCTGAACCGCAGCTACCTGGAGGACTTTCTGGCACAGCAGGGCGCTTTAATTACCAAGGTCCAGATGTACCGCAATCAGCCCTTGCCGCTGGCCCCGCCAGTGGCTGAACTTTTCGCCCAAAGAGCGGTCGGGGCGGTGTTTTATACGGCCTCGTCCGCTGTTGAGCATCTGATGGAGCAAAATCCGGACTTGCGTCCGGCTATCCGTGACACCGTGGCCGTCAGCATCGGGCCCTTGACCAGCCGGACGCTGACCCATTACGGGATCCCGGTCAGCGCCGAAGCCGACCGCCCGTCGATGGATGCCATGGTGGATGAACTATTGCACTTTATGATGAAAAAATTTCCCAGGGGGGATGCATGATGTTTCCTGTTGAGCGGCCACGGAGGCTTCGCCAGACAGAAGTTCTGAGAGCCTTGGTGCGTGAAACCCACGTTCGTGTGGACCAATTGATTTATCCCGTATTTGTGCGCCCGGGGGAGGGCCGGCGCGAGGCGATTACGTCTATGCCCGGCATTTACCAGTGGTCCGTGGACACTTTGTGCGACCACCTTGAGGAGGTATACGGGCTGGGAGTCCGGTCATTTTTGTTTTTCGGCATTCCGTCGCACAAAGATGCCGGGGGATCGGAAGCCTACAGCCCCGACGGCATCGTGCAGCAGGCACTCCAGGCGGTGCGGGAGCGGCTGCCGCAGGCGGTGCTCATTGCGGATCTGTGTTTGTGCGAGTACACCGACCATGGACACTGTGGTCTTCTTAAGGGCGACAGCGTGGATAACGACGCCACTATTGATGTGCTGGCCCGAACCGCAGTGGTCCAGGCCCGGGCTGGCGCCACGGTCGTGGCGCCGTCGGACATGATGGACGGGCGCGTGGCGGCAATCCGCAAGGCCCTGGATGGCGCGGGATTTGAGCAGATTCCCATTATGTCCTACGCGGCGAAATATGCGTCGGGATTCTACGGACCATTTAGGGAAGCCGCTGAGAACACTCCCAGCTTCGGCGACCGCCGCGCCTACCAAATGGATCCCGCCAACCGGCGTGAAGCGCTCAAGGAAGTGCTGCTGGATTTGGACGAAGGGGCGGACATGGTGATCGTCAAACCCGCCTTGCCGTATCTTGATGTCCTCGCCGACGTCAAGCAGCGGGTGACAGTGCCAGTGGCAGCCTACCAGGTATCGGGAGAATTCTCCATGATCCGAGCCGCATCGCAAATGGGGTGGCTGGATGAGCGCAGGGTGGTGGAAGAGGCGCTGCTCAGCATCAAGCGGGCGGGGGCCGATATGATCATCACCTACTTTGCTCCAGAGGTGGCCCGCTGGGCTCAAGAACCGATAGTAGGCTAGGTGGTCTCAGGGGTACAATAGGGTTGGGACCGATGCCGTCCTTTTTGGGAGTGCGAGAGGAGGGGTTTTATGGAAGCCGTTTCCCGGCGCGGACCCGCACGGGTGCGCAATGAAGCCGTGTTGCTGTATGACATGAACGCCGATGATCTATTCGACTCGCAAGGCTATGTGGTGATCGACTCGTCTCTGGGCCTCATCGGCCCAGACGCGCCGCCGACTGTGAACCAAGACAGCAGGAAGCATTAACTGACAAACAGGGCCACAACCGTGTGGCCCTGTCTTAGGAGTGTTGCAGTAATCATGCAAGGGCCGGATATCCGCAGAAAAATCCCCGCCGTACAAAAAATATGGCAATCCATGCCCTTACCGCTTCCCGTGGCGGGCTACTGGATTCAGCGCGCCATTGACCGCACCCTCCTGGATTTGCGGGACCAAGCCGGACGGGGAGAGACGCCGCCGCCACTGGCCGCTGTCGTGGAGCAAGTCTTGGCTGAGGCCCGCAAGCTGGCTCTGCCGAGCCTGGTGCCTGTCATTAATGCGACCGGGGTGATGATCCATACCAACTTGGGCCGGTCGCCCCTTCCCGCCGAAATCATGGAGGCCGTCAGCCGGGTGTCCACCCAGTACTCTACCCTGGAGTACGATGTGGAGTCTGGACACCGGGGATCCCGCCATGACCACGTCGCGCGCGTGCTGGCGGAATTGGTGGGAGCAGAGGCCGCAATGGTGGTGAACAACAATGCTGCCGCGGTGCTGATGGCCTTGTCAGCCCTGGCCCGCGGCCGCGAAGTGATTGTGTCGCGCGGAGAGCTGGTAGAGATCGGGGGGTCATTCCGCATTCCCGAGGTCATGGCTCTGTCGGGGGCCGTGCTGCGCGAAGTGGGCGCCACCAACAAGACACACGCGCGGGACTACACCGGCGCCATCAACCTGGAGACGGGTCTGCTCCTCAAGGTGCACCAGTCCAACTTCCGGGTTGTCGGCTTCACCGAGGGACTCTCGACGGCGGAACTCGTGAGAATTGGCCGCGAGCAAGGTCTTCCCGTTATGGAAGATTTGGGCAGCGGAGTCATTGACCCACTCCGTCTGGATGGGGTGGTGGAACCCAGTGTCAGGGAAGTGGTGCAAGCTGGGGTGGACATTGTGACCTTTTCCGGGGACAAGCTGCTAGGCGGGCCGCAGGCAGGAATTATTGTGGGGAAAGCCCCTATCATCGACCGGTTGAAGAAATATCCCCTGGCCCGGGCGGTGCGGGTAGACAAAATGACCTTGACCGCATTGGAATGGACAATCCGCTGGTACCTGGAGGGGCGCTCGCAGGAATTGCCCCTGTGGAAAATGATGTCGGAGACGCTCGACTCTGTGCAGGAGCGGGCGGCCGCACTGGCCGCCCGCGTGCAGGCGCGTGTTCTGGTTCCTGTGGCGGTCGACACTGCTTCAGGATTTGCGCAGATTGGGGGCGGGTCTATGCCCGGCACGCAAATTCCCTCCTGCGTGCTCCGGATTACCCCGGAAGACGCGCACGGCGCCCAGCGCCTCGAACAGCGGCTGCGTTTGGGCGACCCGCCCGTGATTGCCCGCATAAGCCACGGATCTGTAATTTTTGATCTGCGCACAATTTTCCCTAGTCAAGAATCTCTGTTGATTGATACTATAGTGATGGCCCTTCAAGAGACCCTTTAAGGCTGGCAGGGTCACTACAAGGGGAGCAAAAGGGAGAGATTGTGATGAAAATTTTGGTGACGGTTAAACAGGTCCCGGATACGGCAACCAAGATTCAAATTCGAGCCGACGGGCAGGGGATTCAGGAGGACGGGATTAAGTGGGTCATTAATCCTTATGATGAATTTGCCATCGAAGAAGCGCTGCGGATTAAAGAGAAGCAGGGCGGGGAAGTGGTGATTGTGGCGTTAGGCCCCAGCCGGGTGGAAGAGGCGGTGCGCCAGTCGCTGGCGATGGGTGCTGACCGGGCTGTAGTCATCAGCGCGGACGCTTCCGTCGACCCGGCTGCAGCGGCCACAGCGCTCGCGGCCGTCTGCGGTGAGGAAGGCTTTGACTTGATTCTCACCGGCAAACAGGCGGTGGATGATGATTCCGCCCAAGTGGGCCCGATGATTGCGGCGAATCTGGGTCTGCCGCAGGTGACGGTGGTGCTGAAACTCGAGGTGGATGAAGCCGGACACCGGCTGCGGGCGGAAAGGGAATTGGAAGGCGCCACCGAAATTGTGGAACTGCCTTATCCTGCCGTCGTGACGGCTCAGCGGGGGCTGAACGAGCCCCGGTATCCGACATTGCCGAATATCATGAAGGCCAAGAAAAAGGAAGTGCGCAGAGTCAGCATGGACTCCCTATCCCTGGCGCTCGAGCCCCGGGTGACCGTGAACCGTCTGTTTGCGCCGCCCGATCGTCCGGAACCCACGATTCTCAGCGGGGAGCCGGAAGAAACCGCTAAAGAGCTGGTCCGCCTGCTGCACAGCGAGGCAAAAGTTTTATAGGAGGGATTCATCATGGCTAAAGGCGTGCTTGTGATCTTCGATCAAAATAATGGCGAAATTCGCCACGTCGTTCTGGAAATGCTGACTGTGGCCCGTTCGCTTGGGGACGGTCCCGTCACGGCCCTGACGTTCGGCAAAGACGCCCGGAACACCCTGGACAAATTGGCCGAGTACGGCGCAGAACAAGTGTTGTTCTGGGACGGGGATGCGTATGCGCGGTACAGCTCTGACGGGTTTGCGGCGGCTATTGCGGAGGCAGTGCCAGAGCTTGGTCCCGATGTGATTCTGTTCCCCGCTACCGCATGGGGCAAAGACTTGTCGGCGCGCCTGGCCGGCGTGCTCAAGGCGGGGCTGGCCACGGATTGCCTGCACCTGGAAGCCGGGGAAGGCGGCCGGGTCAAGGCCGTGCGTCCTGTTTATGCGGGCAAGGCGCTGGCGGAGGTCACGGTCAACACCCCCGTGCAGATGTTCTCCCTGCGTCCCAATGTCAATGCGGCGGTGCCTGCGCCGGCCACTCCGGAGATTTTGAGTATTTCCCCGGCTGTGGACAGCGCAGCATTCCAGGCCGTGGTTGTAGAACGCAATGAGGCACAGGGCGGGGTTTTGGAACTGACCGAGGCGGATATCATCGTGTCGGGCGGCCGGGGCATCAAGGCGCCCGAGAACTTTAAGCTGCTCGATGACATGGCGCAGGCTCTGGGCGCCGCGGTGGGGTCTTCCAGACCTGTTGCTGACGAAGGCTGGGTGCCGCATTCCTACCATATTGGACAGACAGGCAAAGTGGTCAGCCCGACCGTCTATTTTGCCGTGGGGATCTCAGGAGCTATCCAGCACCTGGCCGGCATCTCGGGATCCAAGTATATTGTTGCGATTAATAGTGACCCTGAAGCTCCCATTTTCAAAGTCGCCAACTACGGCATCGTAGGAGATTTATTCCAGGTAGTGCCGCGGTTGACCGAAGAGATTAAAACGGTCAAAGCTCAGCAATAGATCACACCGCATAAAACAGTGGGACGGGCATAGGGATATGGAGAAGGCGCCAAGGAGGAATATCCCTATGAAACGTCCCGTTTCGGTTTTTCTGCTTTTGATGTTTGCAGTGCTGCAGATATACATTGCCAAGGTTCCCGCATCCCACCAGGTCCAGACCTCAAGCTGGCTGACGGTCAGTGCCAGCCCCGGCGGCCTGGCAGAGCAAAATGGCCAGTTTTACCTGGTCACTCCCCAGACATCCATGAAGCTGACAGCGACGGGTATTCATATTGCCGCGGGGCCGCCCCAGACTCTGTCCTGGGAAGATGTCCCGGAGCCATCAGGCGCAGGAGTTTGGCGTGTGGCCATGACGTCCGGAAGGCGCGCACTGCTGGGAATTGGCGGGGCCATGTATCCTGCACCCAATGGGTCCAGCGCGCTGTGGATTGACAGTGGCACCCAGCGTCTGTACTTTACCCAGCCCGTGATTTCCCCCATGCGGACGGTGAGCGGCACTCTGCGGAAAACGGATCAGGTCGTGTGGGCTGCTGACGCCGAAAGCGCAGCCGTGTTGAGTCAAGGAGCCGGCGGCTGGGGCATTTATATGTGGAATCGCGATAATAGGCTGTCCCCCGCGATCATTCCGCAATCCGCCCAAGATATCGTGAATTTTGGCGTGACCCGCGACCAGACTGTCGTGGCGGCGCTGGCAGACGGATCGGTGCTGTGGCAGGGGCACGGCCTGGTACCGCTGCCGCACCTCAGTCAGGTGCGGGTTTCCCGCCACCATGCTACGGCATTGGGACTGTCTTCCACCCATGTGGTCCTGTGGCACTCTGGCCATACGTCCCAGTACCCTCTGCCGTCCCACGTCAAGTGGGTGGGGCTGCCGAGGTTTTCCAGCCAAGGCGACATGGCGGCGACTTTAGGCCAGACCAATCAGGGGATTTGGCACTTGATGCTGTATGGACGCCACCGCGCTCTGGATATCCGGATGCCTTTTGAAAATGCGGCGGAGTACCATCTATTGGGATTCGTGGGCGAGCACTGGGTGCTGGCGACCGTTCCCGGCGGCCCCCACATGGGGACTTACGCCTGGTGGGTGAACGGCGCCTCGTGACGGCGGCGCACGGGTAAGGATATTGGGTGTTGCAATTCTCTGGCCCGGCATGTATAATAAAAAACGCTTCTTACGGGAGCGGGCGGATAGCTCAGCGGTAGAGCACCTGCTTTACACGCAGGGGGTCACAGGTTCGAGACCTGTTCCGCCTACCAGTCGCGTAAGAGCCAGCGGAGGCGTGGTGTAGTTGGCCCAACACGCATGCCTGTCACGCATGAGACCACGGGTTCGAATCCCGTCGCCTCCGCCATAAAATCGCCGCGGTAGCTCAGTCGGTAGAGCAGAGGACTGAAAATCCTCGTGTCGGCGGTTCGATTCCGCCCTGCGGCACCATAAAAAATTTTAGACCCTGCAAACCGATGCAGGGTTTTTTCTTTTTTGTGGCGCGGGAAAGCTTGTGGCCCAGGAAAGATAACACGGAGAGAGCGGACCGTGGACTTCACCGGACGCACTGAAGTTTTCCGCTGGGGCGCGTGCGGAGCACATCTTCGACATTCCGGTGATTGACCCGCTTTCATATATGGATGCGGCTGTGGAGCCCTAGTGGCGGTGTCAACACTAGGGGGACTGACTCAGAGGAATCGAAACCCTATGGTCCTCGGAAGTTTGGGCGGGTGGGGAGTATTGCTTCTGGAGCGGACTATGCCAACCGCATGGAGGATATTGAAATATAGCTTGACAAATGCCAATGATTTTAGGATAATTAAAAAGTTGAAGCGGAGGCGTGGTGTAGTTGGCCCAACACGCATGCCTGTCACGCATGAGACCACGGGTTCGAATCCCGTCGCCTCC
>DAHWJO010000149.1:0-8271 GCA_027344105.1 Sulfobacillus sp. | reverse complement strand
AGAGGAGACAACGCGTATCCCTAGCCACATCAGGCACATCCTCGTGCATCAGGGCGCGCAAGTCCGCGACCCGATAGCGCCGATGATTCGTCACGGTACGCACCGGAATCAGGCGCCCTTCGCGTTCCCACTTCCGGAGTCCGTCAATACTCATGCCGAGCATCTTGGCCGCCTTGCCGATACTGACAAACTGCTCCTCCATAATACAATCACCTAATGATATTATAACATATTATTAGAGATCATCATAGATTAATAGCAAGCAGCTTAAACCTCCTTCCATGCCGACGCACGGAGATTGCGTGCGCGGGTGCCGAAGAAGTCTACGACATGGTCTGTGGCGACCGCACACAACACTTTTGGCGGCATTTTGCTCGCGAGTATGAATGGGACGATCCACAGATTGGGCGGCTCTGTCGCAGTGGTGCATTATGCTGTCTGCGAAGAAACATGGATCAATGCCACACGCATCATAGTACGTGGGTACGGATCTCTGCCCGCCACCTAAATTTCAACGGACGGTACAGGGGTCGAGCGACCTCACGAGTTGGTCCTGCCTGCGATCAAATCGATCACGCACCCGGACCGTGAACGAGACCGCTATCGCCAGGGATTGACGAACCCAAGACCTCAATATCTATTTCCCGAAGGCGAGCAACTCCTTGCATTGCCATTTTGTGGTCTGCGGTTTTGGGTTGCGCCGCAGGAACAAACCCTGTTATACTGTGCCCATTAACATCGGGCGGCTTTTACGCGGTAAAAGCTAAAAATTCCATACGTTAAATGATGTCTGCTGATTTCGCTCAGATGACGTTTTTTCCTAAATGTCGTGAACGGTAGCTCAGGGTAGCTATCTTTCTTAGTCTCTGTGTCTTTATTTGGCAAAATCGAAAGGAGGGTCTCATGCGTTTCGAAACAATTAAATCGGAATGGTTTTCTATGGTGTCCCGCGACGTCGTGGCCGGGGTTACGGTGGCTTTTGCCTTAATTCCTGAGGCTATCGCATTTTCTATGGTTGCCGGTGTGAATCCCATGGTAGGGCTTTATGGGTCTTTCATTATAGGGGTTGTGGTTGCATTCTTCGGAGGGCGAACCGGAATGATTTCCGGCGCTACGGGATCTACAGCGCTGCTGATGGTGCTGCTCGTGAAGGACCACGGAGTCCAGTATTTGTTCGCCACGGGAATTATGGTCGGCCTTATTCAGCTGGTTATGGGATATCTCCGGCTCAGCCGCTTTATCCGGTTTGTTCCAGTTGTCGTCATTACCGGATTTGTCAATGCCCTGGCCATTTTGATCTTTCTGGCGCAATTGCCCCGTCTGGAGGGCGCCGGCCTTGTCGCTTATGGGATGGTGGCTGCGACTTTAATGATTGTCTACGGATTGCCGCGACTGATCAAAGGCGTGCCCGCTGCGTTAGCGGCTGTGGTCCTCATGACCGTCTTGACTGTGGTGTTCGGATGGCATCTCCAAAATGTTGGGGATATCGGACATTTGGTCGGCCACTTGCCATACTTTCATATTCCCCGCGTTCCGATGTCCTTTCATACGCTGGCGGTTGTCTTTCCCTATGCCGTGCCGATTGCTGTTGTGGGCAGCCTGGAGACTTTGCTTACCGCTACCGTGGTGGACGATATGACCGCGACTAAAAGCGACAAGGACCGCGAGATTCGAGGACAGGGAATCGCGAATCTCGCGACCGGATTTTTTGGTGCGATGGCAGGGTCGGCGATGATCGGCCAAACGATTATCAGCGTGGAACTAGGGGGGCGGAAGCGTTTGGCGACGTTCATTGCCGGTGGCTTCCTGATTACCCTGATTGTGGTTCTCCGGGCATGGGTCAGCATGGTGCCTGTGGCAGCTCTTGTGGGAGTGATGTTTATGGTGGCCACCAACACATTTGAGTGGAAGTCACTGCGCGACTTGCACAAAATTCCCCGGTTCGATGCCGTGGTCATGATTTCGACAGTCGTCACCGTCGTCGTGACTAACGATTTGGCTCTAGGGGTGCTTTTGGGAGTGATCCTCAGCGCTGTCGGATTTGGATGGCAGATGACAAGGATCCATGCGGAGATTCACTCGCTGAGCGACGGAACCAAAGTGTACGTCATTCGCGGTCAAATGTTTTTTGGAACCATGATGCCGTTTGTGGATCTGTTTGATGTGGCGGAGGATCCAGACAACGTCATTCTTGACTTTCGCCACAGCCATGTTTGGGATCACGCAGGTGTCATCGGCATTCAAAAAGTTGTCGAGAAATATCGTCTGCATGCAAAAACGATTGAAATCCGAGGCCTGAACGCTGAAAGCGCGGATTTGATGCAACGGCTCGACTCGCTAGCCGGATAGGGACAGCAATGCATTACTGATGTAAAGGAGACCACACAATGGGAGCAGTTGTTTCACGCGGGACCTTACAGTTTATTCCGCTTGGGGGTCTCGAGGAAATTGGAAAAAATCTGGCGGCAGTGGCTTATGGTGAGGATATTATCCTAATTGACTGTGGTCTCGGGTTTCCTGGTTCTGACATGCCCGGCATCGATTTGGTCTTGCCAGATGTGACGTACCTTATGGAAAATCGCCACCGCCTCCGGGGGATATTCCTGACGCACGGCCATGAGGACCACATTGGAGGGATCCCATATTTCTTAAAGCGCATATCTATCCCTGTGTACGGCACACGCATGACGATGGGCATTGTCGAGACCAAATTGCCCGAACATCACGTGCAGCTACATCCAGATTCGAGAGCGGTGGAGCCGGGCGAAGTGATTCATGCAGGCGCATTTTCGGTAGAGTTTTTCCGGGTGAACCATTCAATTCCCGATGCGGCCGGGCTCATTATCCGAAATCCTGTGGGAACTATTTTGCATACCGGCGACTTTAAGTTCGACCACACCCCTGTGGATGGATTTGTCGCGGACTTCCGGCGGATTGCCCAGGCAGGGACGGAAGGCGTACTGCTGCTATTGGCGGACAGCACCAATGCGGAGAGGCCGGGATTCACACCGTCAGAAAAAACTGTGGGGGTGGCGCTGAACAGAATTATCGGTGAGGCTCGTGGCCGTGTATTGGTCTCCTCCTTCGCTTCACAGGTTCACCGCGTCCGCCAGGTGGTGGAAGCGGCCGTGCGCCACGGTCGACACGTCGCTGTGGTGGGGAGGAGCATGGAAAATGTGGTGAGCAAGGCGATTGAACTGGGTTACCTAGATTTTCCGGAAGGAACATGGATGACTCTGGACGCCATTAACCGCAAGCCCTTAGAGAAAACATTGATCCTCACTACCGGCTCCCAAGGCGAACCCATGTCGGCGCTGACCCGGATCTCCACTGCCAACCACCGAAAAGTTCAGATTATGCCAAAGGATACGGTAATCATCTCCGCCACGGCGATTCCGGGGAATGAGAAGTTTGTGGCGCAGACGGTGAACAATCTGTTCCGGCTGGGCGCGGATGTGTATTATGGAGCGAGCGCCGGGATTCATGTGTCGGGACATGCTTGCCAAGAAGAATTGAAACTGATGCATAATCTGGTGCGGCCGCGTTATTTTATTCCCGTCCATGGAGAATACCGGCATTTGGTGCACCATGCGCGCATTGCCCGGGATTTGGGTATGGCAGCTGACCACATTTTGATCGGCGATAATGGCACCGTATTTGAGCTGACGCCTGACTCTGCACGTATTGCGGGGCGTGTGGCCTCGGGCAAGGTTTTGGTAGACGGGTTGGGCATTGGCGATGTGGGACCCGTGGTGCTCCGGGACCGGCAGCAGTTGTCTAGTGACGGCATTTTGATTGTCATCGTCGGCATGGACCCACACGTGGGATTAACATCGGGGCCGGACATCGTGTCCCGGGGATTTGTCTATGTCAAAGAGGCAGAGACCCTCATGGAGGAAGCGCGCTTAAAGGTCAAGCAAGCATTGGCGCGGATGGATAGCGGAAGCCTGACAGAATGGTCAGCCATTAAACAGGTGATTAGAGAGGCCTTGAGTAAGTTTTTGTGGGAACAGACGAAGCGGAGGCCAATGATTTTACCGATCGTTATGGAAATGTAAAGAGATATCGTGAGGGCATGGGACGTCGGGGTCATGCGTGCAAAGCCCAAAGCCGCCACATTTGTTGCCCGAGTGCTTGATTCGGGCCTTTTTTGCTAGGGGCCTCTGAACGGTCCAAAAGGTCGGGCAAATGGGGCATTTTGGCCCTATGCGCGAGGGAAGATTTTCCGTATGGTCAAGACGACGGCCAGCAGAGAATGAGAGACGGCGCAGGAGGGCACTGCTAGGAGCCAGTATGTACAGGCCTTTGGGCGGGCCGAATACAACATAAAAGGATGGGTGTGCCGTGATGAACCGTATTGTGGTGGCGATTAATGGGTCGCCGGCGTGCATGGAAGCTCTGGATGTGGCAGCGAATATGATTGAGCCGTCAGGAACTGTGCTGTGCGTCGATGTCGAGGATGTCATGTCCTTTTACCGGGAATATGCCGTGGACACCTACGACGGGGAAATGGCTGAAGACTCGGAATTCTTTAGGAGAGAATGGAACAAAGAAGCCCGCCAGATTAAAGAACAGGTGTTGAAGAAAGCGGGAGAACACCATATGGCGGCGGAGTGGCATATTCTGAAGCTCCAGCCGGGGAAGGGCGGCCCGGCGGAGGCCCTATACAAATTTGCTCTCAGAGAAAAGGCTGAGGCGATCTTGGTGGGCCAGCACAGAGGGTCACGGGTGGTGGAAGGACTTTTGGGAAGTTTCCCACGCTGGCTTGTGACCCACAGTACGTTGCCGGTCGTCGTGGTGCCCCCGCCTCAGGGAGAGCCCGCAGCCAAGAGCCCAAGCCGCCACATGCCGTAGCTTTAAGGGTGCAGGGAACGACCTAATAGTTTGAAGGAGGGATGAGTGATGTCAGTGGAAGACGAAACACGCCATCATGCCAAGGAAACATGGGAAGATGTGGATTCTGAGGAGGTGCCTCCGGAGGAGGACAAGCTGCCCGAAGGGGCCCACCGGACCCCTCCCAAAGGGTATCCACGGGAGCGGAGCGCTTATGCTATTCCCGATTGGTATGCGTTGCCGATTGATACCCCCGAACACGCCCGCAATGCGGCCAGCCGCTTTCCCCAAATGGATGTCTACGACACGCTGGCCGCAGAGGACCGTAAAATTATTTGGGACCGCATTGTTGACGCGGAGAGGAAGTTTGGCATCGAGCCGGGGCTGGAAGTTCTGAGACGGGCGGGGTATAGGGAATAGCCAGGAGGATGCCGTCCCATTAGGACGCGGACCGTTGGAGATTGGCGCAGCGGTCCGCGCCGTTTTGGTGGACTTAGGCAGTGCGGGCAACGGTGAGGTACGCCGCAAGGGGACTTCACCTCTTGCGGCGCAACTGGGTCTGTAATTTTTACGCAGAAGAATACGCGCAGGTGTTCAGCGTGCGTGGGTCAGTTTGTCGAGACAGGGTTCGCAGTACATTTGACCCTGGTGATTGTGCGCATAACTCGTGACAACCAATTCCCCGCATGAGGCGCACTGTACGGCGTCGAATACTTCGGGTGACTTGTCGAAGGGGTAGCCGCTGAATTCCTGAAGGTCAAAAATCTCGGTCCAGGGCCTGGTCAGCACATCGTCAATCAGCGGTTCCACGACGGCGGGGTCAAGTTGGTAGGGCGGGACGCCCTGAGCCCGCAGCTTGAAGAAATCCATGGTCAGGCACTGGCTCATGCGCCCATATTGGGGAACAAGACGCACAGCGCGTCCTGTGGCTGGCACGTAAAGGGTCAGTCCAAACTTGCCTAGCGGTTTCTGCACGAGATTGCCTTTTCCGGTTGTGCAGCCGGTGGCAAACATGACGCCATCGGCAAAACAGCCGGAAAAGTGGTGAAGGCCAGTTTCAACGATGGCGATGAGCTCTCCGCCGCCTCGCGCCCGCTCCACTCCCAACAGGTCCATTGCCAGATGCCCAGCCCGCAGTCCCTGCGGCATCGCCGGACACTTGTGTCCGTGAAAATATTGGGCAGCCCGCAATTCTTCGGGAGTAATAGCGGTTTCAGTAAAGGTGTTCATCATTAACAGCCTCCTTATAGATTAACCGATCAATCTATAATGAATATACGCGTCCTGGTGAAAACAATCAAGACCTGCCCGTGCCTGTGTCTAAAAATGGCCGAACGCTGCGGTGCCATACTCTCTGTAGGAGAGAAAGTGTTGAGTGGTTTTCTGTGCCGCGGATTGTCTTTATCTGAGCAGGCCATATCTGCCGGTCTGACCACGGCGGCAGCGCGCGACCCGATCGCCACCGTGGCGGAAGCCATTTCGGACGTGTTCTTGCGCTCGGTTGGACGGACCCCAAAGATGGCGTCTCTCAAATCCAACTCGCAGGCTCGGTGCAACGCCGTGCGGGCAGGTGTGACGCGTAGGATACCATCTTCGAGTTGAATACGGACCAAATCCCCTTCTTGGATATTCAGTTCACGGCGGAAATCAGCGGGAATGACTATGCGTCCCCCCTCAGATACTCGGGCTTGCACTCTATTCATAGGGCATGCCTCCCTTTCATGTCTTTTATTCGGATTATGCTATAGGATTCAAGCATGCGTACAGTACATTTCTGTCTCTAAGCCACTGCTTGTGTCCGATGCGAACATCATGCTTGGTGATGACAAAATAACACCATGTTCCCTCCAATTTGGAACCTGTCCCGGAGTTGGCCGGGGATGCATGAAACGTGATGTTTCCAGTGTTTTCGGCCAGTGCGGAAAATTGTCCGCGACACCTGTGAAGTTGTACGATAGTAGGAACACAACAGGTGAGGATAAGGGCTGGGAGGCCATTTATTCGGGAACGGGTGGCCCTGTTTATTTTCCAACACATCGCTTAGGATAACAGTGATAAGATGCCAGAACCTGGCAGAACAGAGGGGGGATGGGCAAGTGGATTCCACGAAATTTGATGTGGTTACCATCGGGGGAGGGCCGGGGGCGACCCCGGCGGCGGAGTACCTGGCGCGGCGCGGCAAACGGGTGGCGGTGGTGGAGCAGGGCCCAGGACTTGGGGGCACGTGCCTGTTCGAGGGGTGCATCCCCTCTAAAATCTATTTGGAAACAGCCCGGCGCATACGCGATATTCATGAGGATGTCCGGTTTGGCCTCCCCGACGCACATTTCGGCCAGGTGGCCCTGGCGAGTTTGACGGAACGGAAGCAGAAAATACTGCGCCAGCGCACGGACGAGGCGAAAAAAACGTTTGCCGCTCTAGGCATTGCGGTGCTCCACGGCCAGGCGGACTTTTTGGACCCGCACCGGGTGATAGTCCAGAGCGACGAGGCCCCCGACCGTGTCCTTACGGCCGATTACATTATCGCCAGCCCAGGTTCCAGGCCCCGCCCGCTGCATGTGCCGGAGGCGGATGACGCGTCATTATGGACCAATGCCCATGCCTTGAAGCTCGACGCCATTCCCTCGTCGCTGTGCATTGTCGGGGGCGGATACATCGGGGTCGAACTGGCTACCTTGTACCATACGCTGGGCACGCAGGTGCACATCCTGGAATCCGCACCGCGGCTTTTGATCTCCGAAGATCCGGCGATCGCAGCGTATCTGGAGAATGCCTGGAGCAGGGAGAGCGACCCAGTGACGGTGGAAACCGGCGTGCGCATCACCCGCATTGACACGACGGGCCACGGGCGCTGGGCGGTCGGCTATAATCACCCCCAGCGTGGATTCTCGCGGCTGGTGGTGGACCGCGTGCTGGTGGCGATAGGCCGGGAGCCCAATACCCAGCACCTGTCATGGGACAAAGCCGGGATTACCCTGGGCCCGCGCGGGGAGGTGCCAGTCAACCGCTACCAGCAGACGGTGACGCCCCATATCTATGCTCCCGGCGATGTGAATGGGCAGATGATGCTGGCCCATGCGGCCACACGCCAGTCCCAGATTGCAGCTCAGCATATCTTGAAGATCCCGGAGTTCCCCGAAGCCATGACGGTGCCGCATGTGATTTTTTCCTTTCCCGAAATATCGGCAGTGGGGGCCGATACCCGGGATCTGCCTGACAATCCGGACTGGCGCGTCACCGTGTGGCCGTACGGGAACAGCGCCAAGCCTCTGATCGTGGGAGACGGGGGAGGATTTGCCCAAATTATCTGGAGCGCCGCAACCCACGAGGTGAAAGGATGCCAGATTATTGGACAGGGAGCGGGCGAGCTGATCGATGAAATCACGTATGTGATTACGCATAATGACACCTTGGAATCTTTAGTGGAGGCCATTCACC
>DAHWJO010000148.1:0-8280 GCA_027344105.1 Sulfobacillus sp. | reverse complement strand
CGCACCTCCTTTCCTTCATTATACTGTAACATTGCATAACTTGCAATATTATTACAGGTGTGCTATTCTTTTCCGAGAGGTGACCATCATGGCTAATCGGCCTAACTTAAAAAACCGCACGGCGTATACGAGTACACTCGCTACGCCTCTCTGGCAAGCATTGAACGCCCTGCAACAATCTTCTCGCATCCCCAAGTCCAAACTTCTCGATGAAGCGGTGGAATTGCTCTTACAACATCACCAAAAAGATTAAGAAGGGGCCTTTGGCCCGCGCCTTATATCCCCATAGCTAAAGCTAGGGGTTTTACGGCGTGTCTGATAAACATCCAGTACTCAGTCCGAGAAGCCCGCCCTTCAAATCCCAGGTAATTTTTCCATACCGCTAAATACCATTGCACCAGAAACCCCTCCTTCCCAGGATTTACTCCACTCCACCCTGCCCTCAAAGACAGCGACGGGGCCGGAGAGATTCCACCAGCATCTGAAAAGACCATATCACGAACTGTGAACTTTTCCCACTCCAACCTATCCGCAGCGATTTCACAGCAGCGGTACCGAGCCCCAATCAATTGAGTCTCTGACCGGAAGAATTAGGAACCCCGGGCCGCGCATCCACGTGCGCGGCCCGGAATAGCACAGCATGCCAAGAGAATTTACGGAGTCGGAATTGGCGGTGACGATAAGGCATTCAAAGCCACGCGGTACAGCAGTTCAGCACCAATGGACAACGCATCCTCGTTGACGGAAAAATGCGGCGAGTGCAAGGGATACCACTCGTCACCATAGGGTTTGCACCCTAAGAACAGGAAAGCCCCGGGGCGTTGCTGCAAATAGTAAGAAAAATCTTCCCCTGCCATGGCTGGAAGATTTTCCACCACCGTCACAGCATCATCAATAGCGCTGACCCAGCGCTTGACCGCCTCAGCATTGTTGACGACCGCAGGGTAGCTTCGCTCATATTCCAACAATGCCTGGGCTCCGTAGGACTTTGCGGTATGTTCGACGATGTCCCGCATGGCATTTTCGATGATGTTTTGAACCGAACCGCTCAACGTGCGCACCGTTCCCGTGATCTCAGCGTCCTCCGCGATGATGTTGAAATTTACGCCGCTATGAATGGTTCCGCACGTCAACACGGCCGGCTCAAACGCCGAAATCCGCCGGGAAACAACGGTTTGCAGGTTCGCAACAATTTGGGACGCAATGACGACCGCATCTTGAGTTCCCGCGGGCTCCGATCCATGACCACCCCGCCCGTGCACAGTAATCCGGAACTTGTCGCTGAATGCCATCATTACGCCCGCCCGAATGCCTACCGTACCGACCGGATATTGCGGCCACACATGCAGTCCGTAAATTTCATCCACCCCATCAAGACATCCCTGCTCAATCATCGGCGCAGCCCCGCCTGGAGGCTGTTCTTCGGATGGCTGCAGCAGCAATCGGACGGTACCGGCAAAGGAACGGTCCTGAACAAGGCGGGCAGCACACGTCAGGAGCATCGCCATGTGCCCGTCATGTCCACATGCGTGCATTGCGAGAGGATGTTGGGATGCGAAAGACAGTCCGGTCTGTTCCGCCAACGGCAATGCATCAATATCTGACCGCAGCACTACACACTTTCCGGGCCGTTCTCCGGTAATATCGGCTATCATCCCGGTTTCAGTCAGCCGTTTAGGCTCCAAGCCCATCTCGGTCAGCGCAGAAAAAAGATAGTCGCTGGTCCGCGACTCACAGAACCCTAACTCGGGAATTCGGTGCAAAGCCCTTCGGTGATTGACAGCAACCTCTTGCCACGACACTCTTCATCCACTCCTTTGATCATTCGCCTCCACAACATGCGGATTATCGATGACCATAATAACAAACATTTGACATTGTACGGCAAGGTTATTGACCATGCCTCGTGTTTTATGTAATATTTGCCGAAAGGTATCGGGCATTGTTGAAGTATGATGTCAATTCCTTGCGATTGTGTTAGATTATGCGGTACGTGGTGGGATATTTCCCGCTCCATTGCTCCTGAACACCATACGAATCTCACGCGCGACAAATCGGGCTATCAGTGAAACCGTCTCGCGCTTCATTCTGACTCTGAAGGAGGCCGCATGTCCATGTCGACCCAACCCCGTCCCGAAATGTCCAAGGATATCACCGTTCGCTCTGTCGCCGGACGCAGCACGGCCATGTTTGTCTTGATCGTCATTATCGCAGCCATACCAGCCTTTTTAGAGGGATTTGACACCAATCTCTATACATTTGGATCGCCCTTTGTTGTACACAATGTTCATGGGACCGTAGCCCTGCTGGGGGAAGTATCGACGGGCTATGCCTTGGGTGTAGCCATATTCAGCCTGGTGGGCGGGTATTTATTTGACCGTTATTCCGTCAAGTATACTATCATGGCGTCGGTCGTCATTTTTGCGCTCTTCACCGTCTGGACCGGTTATGTGAGCAGCCCGGCCGGCCTATTTGCCGCCAGGCTTGGCGTGGGCATTGGCGTAGGAATCTTTCAGCCCGCCATTGTAGCTCTTCTGGGCGATATCTTCTTCGAAACCCGCGGGCGGGCTGTTTCCGCCTTTGCCGTATTTTTTGGATTGGGACTGTTCATCGGTCCCAACCTGATGAATCCCTTTCTCCCCCACTACCGCACCCCATTTATCCTGTCAGGGGTTGCCGCTGTCATTTCGCTTGTGCTGTTTTACTTTGTCATCCCTAAAACGTACAAGAAAATGGAGCATCGGGTGGGATTTTCCGGAATCTTTCACCGCAACGTGGCAGTGCTGTCCCTCGCCATCTTTCTATTTGGCATCGCCTTGTTCGGATTTCTCGGGTACTATTCGGACTATTTGCTGAAAGGAATCGCCCTCTCCTCGGCCCACGCAGCCGAAATCGTGTCAATGAGCGGTCTAGGTGGCTTTCTCTGTGCCTTTCCCATTGGATACATGGCAGACAAGCTCGGCCGCAAACGCGTTGTGTCCTTTGCATCGCTGCTAATCGCGATAGGGTGTCTGGGCATGTTCAGCGTTGGCAGCAGCGTCCTGGCCCTGCTCGTGCTCACCTTTGTCTTTGGTGCAGGCTGGGGAATTTTTGTGGACTTGGTGGCGACAATGGGTCAAGACTCTGTGGATGACTCCATCGCAGGCAGTGTCACAGGATGGCTGTTTTTGGTCTTTAACGTGGGGGCCCTGTTGGGAGGACCGCTGTTTGCCGCTCTGCTGCCAGAGGGATTTGAAACTGCCGGCTTGATTACTTTGGGCCTTTCGAGCGTTTTGGCACTGCTTTTCACTCTGCTGACCCGTCCAGTAGACCACAGCAATATTGTGCTAGCTGAGTAAATCCCATGGTCTGAGAATACCCTCCAGTTTGTTCATGAGAGAGGCCATATACTCCATATGGCCTCTCTCATTGTGCACAGTGCCGTTAGGCGGCATAGACCGAAAACAAGCGCCAGACGTTCCGTCCACACCATCCACGATATCCAACTTGGTTCATGACATCACACGGAAATTTTCCGAGCCCTTCACTGCAGTTCCCGTTAGTGGGGCGCCAAGCCATCTTCAGTCTCATGCTGCTCAGCCACGCACCGGTCCGCACCATTTCGGCCCCAACTTCCGGAGGGCCGGTTTATCATTAGTGTCGCGCAAAAAAGTAGAGAGCCTAATCTGGCTCTCTACGGAATCCGATCCCTCAACCAATTCCTCGGCACGGCCTCAATCCGCTTCCGTGCGTCCCTACAGTTAACATAATAACGCGTTTGGTTTGGTGTGTCAAGGTATTGTCATGACTTGCCAATTGCCGTGGACGTGTCGACCACCTCCCCGCCCATATTCAAGACACCGAGCGACACCTCCCGCTCGGTCAAGGTCGCCATGGTATTGAGGGCATCTTGCGTACTGCGGGCAAAACGGTCCAGTTTCGTGACCACGACCATATCACCGGTCGTGACGCAATCCATGAGCGCCGAAAATTGGGTGCGATGTTCGAGGGATCGCCCGGACAGCTTTTCTTGGAAAATTTTCTGGCAGCCGTAGGCCGTCAATTGAACGACCTGCGTGTCCAGACTTTGGGTGGTCGAACTCACCCGGGCATAGCCGTAAATCATGGGGTTTTCGCTCCCGTTTTCGGTCTCTGCACCTTTTGACGCCCCGCGAACAAGAAGTATACCGCCTGTGGCAATCCGGGATGTCTGTGGCTCAAATGGCCATGCATTTACACATTGAAGTGAGCACCGTGAAAACCCATTTGTATCACATTTATCACAAGATTTTTCGCCTCCGTTTGCATATGGTTTATTCGTATTGTTCTTTTCATAACCGGGTGATCTTGATAAAAAGTAACCGAATCCATCCGCATAGCGTTGTTGAAAGAGAGGTTTCCGGTATGTTTGTTTAATGAGGAGGCAGTGCCTATGCATCGGACAGGGCTATTTCTGGTGGCAGGATTACTCAGCGCTCTGGTCTTCACAGGCTGTGGCTTAAACAACCCGAGGACTCACACAACGTCTTTATATGTGACTCACTCCTCCGATCAACATTCTCCGACAAGATTATCTTCGCCGCCGAAGACGTCTTCCCGTTCTCCGTCCTCTGTTCAGGTTCAGCCAAACGGCGGGATTGGTCTTCTTCACGTGTCCTATACGCCCACCCATCCTCATGTCGGACAGCAGGTCACGATCACGGGGCGTGCATGGACGCCGTCTCACCAGCCAGCATCACATATGTACCTAGCGATTGAAGGCCTTACGGGACCGTCAAGCAGTGTACAGATTACCACGAATACCCAAGGCTATTTTCATTTGACGCATGTGTGGACGCAGGCCGGAACGTATCGAGTCAACCTGGGCGAGGGCCCCATAGGGGAAGTCTTGAACATTACTGTTAAAAAATCTTGACAGCATTTCTTACGAAGAGAGCCTTGTCACCTAAAAAGTTGGCGATAAGGCTCTTATCTTCCACTGCGTTAATTGTTGAGCTTTTTGCGCTGTGGTCTTTTTTCGTTCTGTGGATGAGAGGATCTCACACTCGATTTTCTTGACTTCGGAGAGAATGGGACCAGCGAGAAGCTCGTCAGCGCCTAGGCGCTGCGGACTAAACTCCGCATCCGGATGCGCCCGACCGCCATGGCAAGCATCACGACGACAGACCGGTCCTCCCTGAGACCCTCTCAGCGGGCACGCCGCCGGAAATGTTGGGGTCAATTTCCAGCAAAAGTCCGGATTCCCCCGCCCAAACCCGCATTCCTGCGTCAAATCCTGGGGGAAAATATTTTGGCCCTCTCTAGAAAGGCTTTGTGCCGCAAGGGATTCCGCACAACCCAAAAAGCTCATGAAAGGTCTCGCAAAGAATATTCCGCCCAAGAGTTGTACAACATATCCAGACAAAAAAGTAGAGAACCCGACTGGGTTCTCTGTGGAATCCGATCCCTCAACCAATTCCTCGGCACGGCCTCAATCCGCTTCCGTGCGTCCCTACAGTTAACATAATACATCGTTTGGTTTGGTGTGTCAAGGTATTATGATGACAGTCTAAAAGAACTGGTTGCATGGCTCCATGGCAGCCATCTTCGCTGACCTCGTGTCATCGCGCCGTGCCAAACTCCTGCCCACTTCTAGTTCGGCAGGTGCAGCGCTTGGATAATCCATGCCGCTGGCACCACGGAGTTGGATTGGGAAGAATATTGAGGCCCGGCCACTGCTATCCACGACCCCTTGAGTGCTCTGGCTGTCTGCGGAACCCATGTCTGTACCCACATCCATGACGGCGGACGCGAATCCGTCGCAGTCATCCACACAGCGATATGGTGCCGGAGCACAACGGACACAGATGGCCAGTCAAATCCCTGGGTGAAGCGATCATCGCGGCCCGCCACCACCACCCAGTTTTCCGCCAGCCAGCCATCCCCAGCCCGTAATCCCGCATCGCACAGAGCCTGTGGGTCAAAGGCATTGATCAGGACCCGCAACCCGTCATGATGAGCCATGGCAATCACCGTTTTCAATCTGTGCCTCGTGACCCCGTAATCCGGTCCCGCACAATCCAACAGCACTCCTGCTGCACCCATCTTGCGCCATTCGATCAACGCGGCATGCAAATACCCGGTCGTGTGGTCAGCCTGCCCGTGTGTGACCCCAATGTCAGCATAGCCGTAGAATGCTGTGCGTCGGTCCCTGTGGATCAGGGCGGCGGCCGGGCTGTTATCCGGGTCCTTTGACCATTCTTCATGGCTTCCTAAGATGACCACGGGATACTGCGCCATGCTTTCCGCCAGGTGGTCGAAATGGGATGGCCGATGGGGAATCCATCCGTAGTAAATCAGAAATGGCCGCACCGGCGGCGCCGCTGGCCTCGGTGCCCCAAGGCCCAGCACGATTCCCATGCCCATCCCGCACCAGGAGATGCGGCGTATGACTTTGTACGCGGTCAGCATTCCTCTATTTACCTTACCTCTCTGTGCTGAATCATATTAGCGGGTTGCAGACTTTCTGCCTTCTGTTGTCGGTGTGCCTTGGACTATTCGCAAACCCTTGCGCCCATTCCTCTTTCGGCCAAAGGATGCCGCCCCGAAAACCTCATTGAACGCTTGATGGATGGCCGTTCCACAGTCTGCTCGAGCAACGCCTCTTGCTCCACGGACTTTCACGGTCAGGCTCAATGCCTAGCACTCACTAAGCCGTAGTATACAACGTGATGAACAAAGCCGTTTCACATTGCCTGAGCCGTCGTGGGGTCACCAGCCAGGGATCTCATTGAGGCCGGAGGAGTGTTTTCGGCTCCATAACGGGTTCCCCATTTAAAGCGCCATGACGGATACCATTGTCGTTGCCAATCCAACAGTATTTCTGTCATGACTCTCCGCTATGCTTAGTCTATTCCGTGAGAGGAGGACAGCACTATGGGTTCATATTCGTGGAAGCCCGACCAGGACGCTTCTCCGTCTGTATGGCCCCCAGGGGCGCAAGAGGAATCCACACAGATGGGACAGCGGGTGGACGCATGGCAGCAAGCCGTACAAACCCGGTTCCCAGAACTGCTCAGGCATTTGGTATGGGACCGGGAACGTCTCAACCAGTTGGAAGACGCCGTCAACCAAATTATTGCCGAAGACGGTCTAAGTATCGCGGCAGTCGCCTTGTACCGCCGGTCTCTCCTGAACCGTTTGACTGGGTTGGGCCCGCTGGACCAGTTGCTTACGGACGACCGTGTCACTGAAATCATGGTCAATGGGCCCGACCAGATCTATTGTGAGCGCGACGGCCGCATTGCTCTGGTGAACCAGCAATTTACTGACCAGGATGAAGTCGCTCTGCTGGCCCAGCGCCTGGCCAGCCGGGCTGGAAGAGTGCTCAACACGGAATTTCCCTTATGCGACGCTCAGTTGGCCGACGGGTCGCGCATTCACTGCGTACTGCCTCCTGTCTCAGAGAAACCCGCCATCACCATTCGCCGCGCACGAGTTCAGCCGCTGGCCCTAGCAGATTACCTGCAGGCGGGCGCGTTTTCCGAGGAATTGTGGTCCGAGCTAGCGGGATTCATTCATGGCCGCCGCAATATTGTGGTGGCGGGCGGTGCGGGTTCTGGAAAAACGTCACTGCTGAGGCTGCTTGCGACGGAAATAGACCCAGCAGAACGTTTGGTGACTATTGAAGATGTTCGGGAACTGAATCTCGACCATCCCAACACGGTCAGCCTGGAAGCGCACCGCACACATGACGTCCACACTCTGTTGGTGAATGCCCTGCGGATGCGCCCGGACCGCATTATCGTAGG
The DNA here is from genome assembly GCA_027344105.1 of Sulfobacillus sp. Taxonomy (GTDB): domain Bacteria; phylum Bacillota; class Sulfobacillia; order Sulfobacillales; family Sulfobacillaceae; genus Sulfobacillus. The sequence goes on along the minus strand of DAHWJO010000148.1, from coordinate 511 downwards.
CGAAGTTCGGGGCCAAGAGGCTCTCGAGCTTATCGAGGCCATGTCCACAGGCCACCCGGGCAGCCTGTCCACCGTCCATTCGCAGTCAGGAGATATGGCGACCGTTTTGCGCTTGGCCCGCATGTGCTCGCGCAATAATTTGGGGATCCCGTTCGACGAGTTATTGCGCCAAATTCAGGACACTCTGGATATTATCGTGTACGTGCGCCGCACCTCTGACGGGGTACGGAGAATCGAGTCGGTTCAGCAGCCAACCAACCACGGCATGAATTTACTCTGGAAGTTTCAGCCTGAGTCCGTGCCGCAGTTTGTTAAAGTGGGGGAGCCGCATGGATAGTCGTGCCCTGTTAAGCGCTGGGCTCACCGGTTTCGCTGTTTTCGTTTGGGCCACAAGTTACCGTCCCAGAATTCTGGCGGCCCTAAGCATCCCGTCGCTGTGGCTCCACCCGCATGTGCTGGCCCTGTCACTGCTGATGTCTGCGTGGGGATTTGACAACTTTTTAAACAGCCG
>DAHWJO010000147.1:0-8373 GCA_027344105.1 Sulfobacillus sp. | reverse complement strand
TCCCCGCGTGCTCGGTGACTACGGCGTCGGCTTATTTCAGATGGCTTACCCGCTGTACGCGCTGATCCTTGCTGTTTCTGTGAATGGAATCCCTACAGCACTGTCCAAGCAGACTGCCGAGAAACTCTCCGCAGGAGACATGGCGGGAGCGGAAGTCCTGGGGTCATGGGCGCAGCTGTTTTTGGGGCTCATGGGGGTCGCCATGGCGGCGCTGGTGGAATTGGCAGCCCCGTGGATAGCGCGGCAGGTCTTCGACGAGCCTGCAGCCACTCTGTCTATTCGCGCTCTCGCCCCGGCCCTGGTGTTTGTGGCGGTGGAAGCGGGCTTTCGCGGGTATTTCCAAGGATATCAGGAAATGGCCCCGACAGCAGTCTCGCAGGTCTTGGAGCAGGTGTGCCGTGTGGCGGTCATGTTTCCCCTGGCCCTGTGGTGGCTGCCGCGGGGCACGCCGTGGGCGGCGGCGGGAGCGACAGTCGGGGCTCCCGCGGGGGCTATGGCCGGGATGATATTTCTGGTGGTTATGCGCTTGCGGCGGCGGTCCTTCGCCCTCCGGTGGCCCGTGCCCTGGGCTGAGCTGCGCCGGTTGGTGCGCGTGGCCCTGCCGATGTCCCTGTCCGGGCTGCTCTTCCCGCTGATGTTCCTGGCGGATTCGATGTTCGTGCCCCGTGATTTAATGCGGTCAGGACTCTCGCTGCGGCAGGCCACCGCCCAGTTTGGCCAGCTGAGTGGGGAAGCGATGCCGCTGATCAACCTGACCATGGTGGTCGGGGCAGCCCTGGCAGTGTCCCTGGTCCCGGCCATCGCCCAAGCGATGGCCCAGAGCAAGCCCCAGGCGGCGGCGGAACGAGTGAATGTGGCGGTGCGTCTTATCTGGCTTTTGGGACTGCCCATGGCGGGCGGGCTGATTGTGATGGCGCACCCGCTGACGCGGCTTTTGTACGGGCACACCGGGGCGACGCATGCGCTGCAGCTCTTGGCGGTGGGCAGCGCGGTGCTGGCCATCCAGCAGGTGTTGGGGTCGTCTCTGCAGGCTAGCGGCCACGGCTGGATTCCTGTGAAAAACCTCATGGTGGCGGCGGCCATTAAGTTTCTGCTGACATGGCGGCTGACGGCTGTGCCCGCTTTGGGGATCCAGGGGGCGGCGTTCGGAACCGTGGCGGCCAGTTTTGGAGCGGCCTGGCTGAACTGGCGGGACTGGAAGCGGATTGTCCACCCCCAGCACAATCCCTGGCCGGATGCTCTGTGGCCCCTGCTTGGCACCGTGGTGATGGCCATGGGGGTGCAGACCTGGCTTCAGAGCGGATGGCTTTCCGGGCCAGTGTGGCCCGTGATTGCAGGGGTGGGGATAGGGGCGGGCATCTATTTCGTGCTGATGGCGGCGGCTGGAGAGTTAAATGTGCTAAAAAGCTTGCGGGAATAGGCTAACACCCTATATTCTTTGGTATGTCAGGAATAACCTGGTATACTGAGTTATCGCTCAGGGAGAGGAGCCTGGATCTTGTCCGAATGGGCATTTCGCGCATCAGATGATGTGTCTGACCGCTTTTTCATTGAAGGCCCATTCTCTGGTCCGGATCTCGTGGCATGCTTTGGTGACCGTTTCCCCGGCAATTCCTCCGCGATAGTTTACCCGCACCAGGGTGCTCCTTATACTATTTTCTGGCAGGACTTGAACCAACTGACGCTTCATATTCAAGACCGGCTGCAGCTGCCGGGCAACCCCACCTCCTGCGGCCCACTGGAGCACGTCATGGGCAGACTGCTGGACCTGCACGGGGGATGTCCGTGGGACCGCGCGCAAACCCCGCTGTCTCTGCTGCCCTACCTGCTCGATGAGAGCTATGAAGCGGCGGAAGCTCTGGTGTCCGGAGATCATGACGCGTTTCGTGATGAGCTGGGGGATGTGCTCTTTCAAGTGGTCTTCCACAGTGCGCTGGAGTCGCCTGACGTTTTTGAAGAAGTTGTCCGCGCCCAGATGGAAAAACTGGTCAGGCGCCACCCGCATGTGTTTGGCAGTGAGACGGCAGACACCGCGGACGCCGTCAACCGCCGCTGGGAAAGTCTGAAGGCGCTTGATGCCCCCAGACAGGCCCAAGCGGAATGGACTTTTCCCAGTCTAGTTTGGGCCAAGCGGCTGTCAAAACACGGCGTAACGCCAGATAGCCCCATATTTCAGGACATCTCGCAGATTATGCAGGTATATATTTCCAGAAGCCAGGGAAAACTAGAAGAAATTCTGGCGGACGCCGCTTGGGCCGTGGCTGATGTAGGCCGCCAGCATCATCAGGATGCCGAGTGGGCTCTATGGATGCGGCTGGCGTTTGCCAGTCAGGACAAAGATTGTTTAAGCCGCAACGGATAATGGACGGCAGCCGAGATGATTTTATGAACTTGCAGGAGGGATCAGTGTGAACAAAGCAGATTTGGTAACGGATGTAGCGGAAAAGGCTGGAATGAGCAAGAAGGATGCGGAGCGCGCCGTGAACGCTATGGTAGAATGCATTGAAGAGGCCCTGACGAAAGGGGACAAGGTGTCCCTAGTAGGGTTTGGGACATTTGAAGTGCGCGAGCGCGCTGCGCGCGTGGGCCGCAACCCGAGGACCGGAGATACGCTGGAAATCGCAGGGGGCAAGGTTCCGGCTTTCAAGGCGGGCAAGGCCTTAAAAGACTCTGTCGCCAAGTAGCGTGGATTGTACAAGCCCTGCCGCGGCAGGGCTTTTTTATTTGCGGACAGAGCAGCCGCACCGCCAAATAAGAGGAGGCATATACGATGCGCATCGACAAGTACCTGAAAGTCAGCCGGCTGGTGAAGCGCCGCACTCTGGCCAAAGAAGTCTGTGAACACGGTCATGTGGCTGTAAACGGCAAGGTCGTGAAGCCTGGCTATGAGGTCAGCGTGGGTGACGCTCTGGAGCTGCGGCTCCCCTCCGGAGTGCGCCGGGTGGTTATCGAAAAGATCCTGGAAAATGTTCCGGCCAAGGCCGCAGCGGAACTGTACCGGGAGGTCTAAATTCGCGCGTGGGGGCATAACGTCACAATGACACCGATTTTTTGTGAAAGCGGGGGCCCCTATGGCTGACGAAAGGCATGACAGGAACCGGACCCATTCTGTGTTGCTCATCAACCGCGCCCAGCTAACGATTGAAGGCGTGCAGCATGTGGAGAATTTTGACGATGATGCGATTATCCTCTCAACGGATATGGGGTCCATGACCGTCAAGGGCCGCGGACTGCGGATCTTGCAGCTGGACCTGGAGTCTGGGCATTTTGTCGCCGAAGGCGAACTGGACTCGCTCAGCTATTCCCGCAAACGGACGGGAAAGGCGGAAAACCCCTGGAGCCGGCTATGGCGCTAGGGAGGGCTCAATGACGGCAGACGCCGGGACGGTGCTGGCGGCCTGGCTTTTAACCGGAATGGGCCTGGGGCTTTTGTCTACCGCATACGGCGCTTTTAGGGCCCAGTGGCACTGGTGGAAAATTCTCGGGCACATCATGGACTGGCTGTGGTTTGTGCTGGCCGCTGTGCTTATTTTGGCGGTTTACCTGTGGACAGACTGGGGAGTATTCCACATCTGGAGTCTCTTGGTGATGGGGGCTGGCTATGCGCTGTGGTCCTGGCTGGCGGCCCCAGCCGTTCTGAGGGCGCTGTCGGCCGTCATTTTCATCCAGGCGCGGACCGTGTTTTACCTCACAGCGCCAGCGCGGTTTTTGCTCCGGCGCGCCGCCGCAGTGATGCGCCGCGTGGGCTCTCGCCGGCCAAGAAAAATGCCTCCCCCTAATCCTCCGCAAATGTAGTGCGAAAAACCTGCGCCTCCCTTATAATAAAAAAACCATGTCATTGTTTTGTAATAAATCTGTACACAGTTTGTACACAAGCTGTGGATAACTTGGAGAAATCATGCAAATTGAAATTCGCGGGATGGAAAAATTGTCTTTTCGTGAGCGGCAGGTGGTGGCCCTGAAAGAGACGGGCGTCACCAGTGAAGTGATTGCCAAGCGACTGGGGCTGGCCCCAGCGACGGTGGCCACTTTATACAACCGCGCGAAAACCAAAGGCTACCAGGTGGTGCTGATTATTGCGGGCGACCCGCTGGGCATCATGGGCGGAGAGGACGAGACGGAGGAGGAGATTTAATGGCGGTCATGCGTCACAAGCGGGTTCGGTTTCGCTGGAAAAAATTTGTCACCGTGTTCATTCTGAGCTATCTCCTGTTCTGGTCGGTCAAGGCCGGCCTGCACATCTGGGTGCTGAGCCACGATGAGCAGGCGCTCCGCCAGCAAATCAGCCAAGTGCAGACCAAAAACCGGCAGTTGCGCTCTGATATTGGGGAAATGAAGAATGCCTCGCTGCTGAAGGGCATGATTGTGGGAAAAGTGCCCATTCCCAATCCGGAAATTAGCCAGGAGTAGCGGAATGTCCCTGCCGTTTATGCGTTGACACATGAAGCCCCGCATCTTATAATTAGGATATTGATCGGTGAGTTGAGAGCTATAGGAGGATAATATACAACGTATGCCGTCTGAACTTGAAGTTGGGCAGATTGTTGAAGGAACGGTAAGCGGAATTGCGCCGTTTGGAGCATTCATTGTTTTACCGACGGGAAAGACCGGGTTGGTTCACATCTCGGAAGTTGCTGATGCATACGTCAAGGATATTAAAGAGTATTTGAAAGAAAGCGACAAGGTCAAAGTCAAAGTTCTTTCGATGGATCCTAATGGCAAGATAGCCTTGTCTATTCGCCAAGCTCAACCTAAACCTGCGCATCGTGAATCCTCTCGGGAAACTGGCGGGCACCGCGAGCGGGACCGGGATAGGCGAGCGGCTCCTCAAGTCACTTTTGAAGACAAGATGCAGCGGTTCATGAAGGACAGTGAAGACCGCCTGCAGGATTTGCGCCGAAATACCGAATCGAAACGCGGTGGCCGCGGCGCAAGCCACTAGGCATCTGCCGGGATGGCGGAATAGGCAGACGCAGAGGACTTAAAATCCTCCGGCCAGGAATGGTCGTACCGGTTCAAGTCCGGTTCCCGGCACCACCTACTCAAAACCATTTCCCCGCAAGCAATTGCGGGTTTTTTCGTTGGCCGTCATGGGCCGCTGGCTGAAGAATCGAGCCGCAAACCCCCGCGGCCTTTCTGATCGCCGTGTTCTCCTGCAAGCTTTGCGCAATGCCATCGCTCCTCTTGACTTCGGGCGGTGAGGCTTGGATGGCTGACGCGGGGGAGCACAGCACACTGCACCCTCCCCGCGCGTCGGGGTGCTCCCCGGTCAAGTTTGCTGCCCTCAGATCTAGGACGGCCTTCGCAAATCAGCACAGAGGCCTTCTCGCCCGCATGCGCCCGACAGCGGTAAGTTTACCATCCTTCCCCTTTTGTGCCGTCCATGAGCCTTTAAAGCGGTCTGCGCGCCTTTTGCGTGGGATATCCCGATCTATTTTCCCGAACTTTAGGGGGCTTCCCTGCCCTTGCGAATATCTTAAGCTAGAGAGCACTAAAACTCCTGACACATCGCCAGTATTCTCCTTTTATAGCGTGGTTGAGACGTGTTTTGTTGGCGTGACCCCTTATAAACCAGCGGAGTGTTGAAACAATTACGGCCTGCTCGGCGTTAAGGTCTTTAAAGGTGTTACGGCGCGTACGTCAGTCATTGGGTCAAAGGGAGCGGTGCATATGAAAAAGATCAGGACTGTGGGGATAATGATCGTCGCGATCGGACTCTCAGGCTGTGGCTCTAAGCCCACGTGGATCGAGATTTGGAGTGGTGCAGGACACCCTACAACGTACTTCATTGTGGAAAATGTAAAGGTTCAGGCCAAAGATATTGGTCGAGAGTACCGCGTGCTCAACATAACCAATCACGCAGCCCCAGAGACATCCAACCGCTCACCATCAGGCACAAGAATATATACGGTTCGAGGGAAAAATCTGTCTAAAGAGTTGGCGGTCGAGATTGGTCCGGGCAAATTTCTTAAAACAACCTATTCAGGAACGACTAAACCTTAATAACCGGACGCTAAGTACCCTCCCTACAGCACATCTACCGGCATTTACCAAAAACTCACTTCCAAAAAAAGTATTGCAATCAATGCTCACCCGCCCATGGACGGGTGAGCTTCCTAGTGAATATAGCCGCACCTTCCTCCGTTGGTATGTGCTAAAAATTCTTGTGGGAGCGCAACTTGTTCCCAACTCGCCCGCCGCACAGGGTTTGATCGAATCGTGGATTGCCAGCGAAATCGATGTCATTAAGCGGATCTAAAGTTGATTTGTCCCTGAACAACCAGAGAACCTTCCCGCGTTTTGGATGGTTTGACAGATACATTCATGACGATGTATTGTCGTGAATGTAATAGTCTTGGGGGGGAGGGTTAGCTTTTGGAACTTGCGGATCTTTATTATGTGGCTCGCCGATTGCGTACGTGGCTGGAAGCTCGTGTAGTTTCTCCGGAGGCATCCTATGCGGTGCCTTTGTACGAGAGGGTGGTGATGCGAGAAATCGTAGAAAACCCCGGGCAAAGTATCCAAGAGGTAGCTCGAACTTTGGGATTACCGCAAAGCATGGTATCCAAAGCCGTTAAGCATGGCATTGAACAAGGGTGGCTCTATCGCGTTCCAGATTCTCGAGACCGGCGTCTGTCGCGCCTCGCGCCGTCTGCGGGATGGACCAAAACATTGGCCGCGCCTTTGGCTACATCGGAATCGGACGTCTGGCACCAGTTATTTGGTGCTTCGTTATCGGAAACCGACGAGGTCGCGCTCCATCAGGCCTTCACCCGATTGTACCAACTCTTTAAATTGCAAGAAACTGAGGCGAGGCCGCAGTGATTACGTCTATCGTCAACGGCGTGTTACTCATTTGGCTAATCCTTGAGGTCATTGCCATCATGCGCCATCGCTTACCATCCACCCCAAGCCAGGACAAAGGGAGTTTTCGGGTGATTTGGATGACCGTCGCCGCGGCTTTCCTGCTCTCCGATACTATAGGGTTTTGGGGACGGGCATGGAATCCCCTCATCCCGGTAGAGCTAAGAATGGCTGGAATCGCCCTATTAGTCATGGGCATCATTTTCCGCCAGTATTCCATCCGGGTCTTAGGCCGGTTTTTTACCCCACAGGTCGTCATCCAAGATCAGCACGCTTTAGTCCGTCGCGGTCCGTATCGCTGGCTTCGGCACCCGTCGTACACAGGAGCATGGCTTGCGTTTATAGGGATAGGCTTGTCGTCTCGCGGCGTTCTGTCGTTATTGGTATTCGCTATCATTCCCTTAATCGGTTTGTTGTACCGCATTCGTGTGGAAGAATATGCCCTGCACCGAGCGTTGGGCACTGCCTATGACGACTATGCGAAGAGCACCTGGCGCCTCATTCCCTTTGTCTATTAATCGCGAGTTCGGCCACGGGCCTATTTTGACTCCCTCGCCGTTGGTTCAGGACCGCGGGTCTTTTCTACTAATTAGGAGATATTTGTATCCAAATCGCCATTGATGCAGGACACGCATACGTAAAGGGGCTATCGGAGAGGGCGACGGGTGCTGTCCCCTTCCCTGATTTGCTCTGCGCCCGCTGATATTGACTCGGGAGAGTTCGGGAAGTCCGAAGTCACGAGGATTGAAGGACAGCCGTTTTCTCTATGAAGAATCAGCCCGCGCCACGCTACGCCACTTTGGAGTCGTGCCGAAAGCGCTGACTTAGATACCCTGCGCTTGATTCTGATTGCCGCCGCGCAACTTGGAGCCGTAGCCCGTTCAGTTGGCTATGGGCCTCCCTCTGAGGTGGTTCAGCCCGCAACGGAAAGCCTTTTGCGAAGCGCTCACAGGATGTGGTGGAGTGGTGCAGTGGCCGGGCCAGCTGGTGGTTTGAATTCCTTATGGTGTCGCCGTGGCGGATCCGATGTTGTCCGCAACCGATTTTAAGCCCGGGGGCCGCCTGGCCGTGGATGTGGGCTACCGCACCACAGATTATATCCTGGTCGAAAAGTTGGCCAATGGCAGTCTGGATTATGAGCCGTCGGCCGCCGGAAGCCTCGAAATCGGGATGCACGATATAAACCAATCCGTCGCTCAAGCAATCCATGGTAGGACGTCCGCATGAGTCTGGAGGAATTCCGCCGTCAGCCAGCCTGCCGCTTCCCCAAAAATTTCCAGTTGACGCATAATAGCGCTTTGCCGGAGTTCATCATCCCGGAACTCTTCGGGCGAAATCCCCTCCGTCCAGCGCTTGATACGTTCGACAGCCTCCGCGATATGGGTCACCGTGGTGAAGTTATCACGTTTCGGCATAAATCACTCGCCGGGTCGAAAGAATTTCCTCCCGCAATAGGGGATAGAGCCGTTGCTTGTTGGCCACATCGACACGACGTCCCAATAGCTCCTC
>DAHWJO010000146.1:0-8425 GCA_027344105.1 Sulfobacillus sp. | reverse complement strand
GCGGAGCTCTTCCGCGTTGGTGTAAGTCTGATGCAGTGTCGAAATTTAGCGGTAGGTCGACGACCTCTCGATAAAGGTCAAACATTCATGGTCCGTCTCCCCTGCCTGCTGCACGCAAGAAAATACAAGGTCTCCAAGTGCCCAAAAGAAAAGCGCCTCTTGCGAGGCGCTTTAGGCATCAGATGCCGCATGATACTGGTCAATCTCGACCAATATCACGTCTTCCCCTATTTTCCGGATCTGGTCCCAGGGAATGACCGTGTCGCGCTCCCGGCCAAACAGGCCCAGCAAGTGACTCGCTCCCGTAATCACCACGGCTTTCAGCCGCCCGCCTTCCAGGTCCAGTTCCAAATCTCCGACAAAGCCCATGCGCCGGCCATCGACGACATTAATAACATCCTTGGTCCGCAATGCGGAGGTCTTCACCACAGGGCATCCCCCCATATACCCTATGTGGCGCCAGGGGCACCTAGACGGATTGGTGGATTCCTCTTAAATCCAGGCGAGGAGATGATTGACAATATGGGGAAGCTGCCAGCTCACCCGGATCTGCCCATGGGCACGGTGGGGGACAGACGGAGGAAGGCGCACGGGAATGGCTGGCACGCTGACAGGGGAGGCAATAGGAGTCTGTGCAGGGGCTGGCGCTTTGGACACCGCCGCCGATGCCCGCACCGCATCAGAAGCCGGCACCGCCACCGCATTGCTCATGTCGATGAAACACAGAGAGGGAAACAGCACACACCACCAGTTGTGTCCGGCCCCGCGTCCCAACACGACTAACAGCGCCTGGTAGCGTCCGGCGGGCAGCACCCAGCTGCCGTAGGCTTTCGTGGGAAATTCCGTTGTGGTGAGGCGCACATGGGCTCGGTACAGCGCATGGTGGGCCGCCAGCACCTTATTGGCGGCTTCCGTTATCGCCTGGAGGTGTTTCGCCAAAATCGCCTGCGCCTGGGGTTTGTTTTTGACATGGCTCAAGAGAGGGTCTAAAAGTGCCAGGACACTGTCGCGCACATCCAGCTTGACCGCCTGGTCCACCGGGTTATCGGAATTGGCAATCACGCGAAAGCGGATCACCGGGGGCGGGGTGATAACCTGGGACGCGGCCGCAGGCCGGGAGATGGGGCCTGTGCTCTGGGGGCTGACCGGGGCGATGCTCCAGAGAAAACTTATCGCCAGCACGCTCAGTGCTATGTGCTTCAGCCACATCAGATGTATTTCCTCATGTGCGTCAGCGCGGCTTTTTCCAGACGGGAGACCTGGGCCTGGCTGATCCCGATCTCATCCGCCACCTCCATCTGGGTTTTGCCGTCAAAGAACCGCATTGTCAGGATCAGCTTCTCGCGGTCGTTCAGCCGCCGCATGGCTTCCTTGATAGCCAGGCTCTCCAGCCAGTTGCGGTCATGGTTCTTCTCGTCGCTGATCTGGTCCATGACAAAGATCGGGTCGCCGCCGTCGTGGTAGATGGGCTCGAAGAGAGAGACTGGTTCTTGAATCGCATCCAGAGCATACAGCACCTCTTCCCGGGGGACGCTGAGCTCTTCGGCAATCTCGCTGATGGTGGGTTCCTTCGAGTAGCGGTGCACCAACCCGTCACGCACCTGCAGAGCTTTGTAGGCAATATCGCGCAGCGAGCGGCTGACCCGGATGGGGTTGTTGTCGCGCAGGTAGCGCCGGATCTCGCCGATAATCATCGGCACCGCATAAGTCGAGAATTTGACGTTCTGACCCAAGTCAAAATTGTCGATCGCCTTCATCAGCCCGATGCAGCCCACCTGAAACAGGTCGTCGCTGTGCTCTCCCCGGTTCTGGAAGCGCTGGATGACACTCAGCACCAGCCGCAGATTGCCGTTAATCAGCTCGTCGCGCGCCGATTCGTCACCGGCCTGCATGACCTGAAACAATTCCCGCATCTTGACATTGCCCAACACCGGCAGTTTCGCCGTATTGACACCAGGGATTTCAACTTTATTCAATGGCACGACCCTGATCCCTCCCCGGAGCTTCATCCTTATCGCTTCATTTGGCAGTATCACCAAACCGGAGTGAGGATATACAAAAAGCCCCGGAATTTGCCAAAAATTGGCTTCCGGGGCGTCCGAGTCGGGAGAAGCTTATTCCATGCGGTGAAACTCCTTGCGCAGCCGCTTGATAATGCGTTTTTCCAGCCGCGAGATGTAGGACTGGCTGATTCCCAGAGAATCCGCCACCTCTTTCTGGGTTCTCTCATACCCGTCCATCAGCCCGAAGCGGAGCTCCATGATCCGCCTCTCCCGGGCATTGAGCTTGCTCAGCGCCCGTCTCAGCATCGTCCGGTCGACCTCGTCTTCGAGCCGTTTATAAATAATGTCGTTTTCCGTGCCCAGCACATCCGAGAGCAAGAGTTCGTTGCCGTCCCAGTCCACATTCAGCGGTTCATCGAAAGACACTTCGGAGCGTGTGCGCGAATTCCGGCGCAGGTACATCAGAATTTCGTTTTCTATGCATTTGGAGGCATAGGTGGCGAGCTTGATTTTTTTCTCCACATCAAATGTATTCACAGCCTTGATGAGTCCGATAGCGCCAATGGACACCAGGTCCTCAATGCCGATGCCCGTGTTCTCGAATTTCCGGGCGATATAGACCACCAGACGCAGATTGCGCTCAATCAGGACGGACCGCACACTGTCTTCCCCTGACCCGAGCATATGCAGCAGATTAGCTTCCTCGTCGCCCGTCAGAGGCGGGGGCAGCGCTTCGCTGGACCCGACATAATGAATTTCCGCATTGTCCTCTTCCATGCCCAGCAGCATCATAATCTGGGCCCTGAGCCGGTAAAGCCAGGACGTCTTCGGCTTTGGCTGCCACTGTGCGATCATGCACCCACCCCTTCTTGATTTAGTGTAAGAATGCAGTCTGGAGAAATGAGAGCCCTATAGGAGTGGTCGGCGGACACTGTCTGGTTGGTGAAGGCCAGAGCCACAGGCGCCAATCGGTGCCACCGCCCCTGAAATTGCCCCCGGGCCTCGTCCAGCGCGGTCACCGGAAGCACCCCCGACCCGCCGATGGACTGGTAGACGACGCTGCCGAGCCGTCCCTGCCAGGGGGCGGGAACGGGCCCCGGGTGGCCCGCATGAAAAGAGGCGACCCACGCCAGCACGTCATCCGGCAGCCATTCGATGGCCTGGCCCACTTCCATCACGATGACGGGGCGGCGCAAGACGGGGTCCCGCATGCGGTTGCCCGAGTCCCACAGGCAGGGTACGGTCAGGGTGCAGCTGTTCAGGGTCAGAGTGAGCAAACCTTTTTGCGCCTGGCCCAGATATTGGCGGATGCGCGGCCGGGGCACAATCTTGCCGAACCCCCAGAGTACCGGAGGGACACTGATTCCGAGCAGCAGCCAGGAAGGAATTCCCGGAATCCAGCGCCCCAGCCAGGTCACCATGACAAGCGCCACCCCTCCGGCCAGCACCGTGCACCCCGCGAAAATCAGGTAGGCCCGGGGCCACAGGCGCCACGGCAGCCGGCCTGCCGCAATCAGCACGGTGGCCAGCGGCCCCAGGAGGAGAAGTTCCCACGGGACGGCATAAAGATTTTGCTGCAGCAATACCCATAAGGTAGGCAAGGTGCCCACCGCCGCGCCGAGCCCGATGCGCCACCCTTTGGGTTTTCTGTCCAGCAGCACTATGGTCAGCCGCAGCAAAGACCAGTCCATCGCATAGCTCACCGCCAGTGTGCCAACCGCACCGACCATAGGCTCATCCCCTTTCAGTCCCCACATCAATCTATCCCATGGATATGCTGCCAGCGGTTTGGGTATGTCTGACACTTGCTATTCTAAAAAGATGGCGCCGCAAAGAGTGTCAGTTCACTTGGGACGGGAGATAAAGTTGACGACAAAAAAACCGCCCCACAAAGGAGGCGGGACAGCCACAGAAAATTAGTTGCGGCGGCGCAAAAAGGCGGGGATATCGAGATCGTCATTGTTGGCGAAGGGTTTGATTTCCACTTCCTCGCGCTCCCGCATGTCAGTTTCCGGGCGGGGAACCATGCGGTCACCGGAGAAGCCTGTCGCAATCACCGTAACCCGCACTTCATCTTTCAGGTTCTCATCAATCACGGCGCCGAAAATGATATTGGCCTCCGGGTCGGCCGCCTGGATGACAATCTCCGCAGCTTCGTTGACCTCAAACAGCGCGAGGTCGCTGCCGCCGGTAATGTTCAGCAGCACCCCGCGGGCGCCGTCGATGCTGGTCTCCAGCAAGGGACTGGAGATAGCGGCCTTGGCGGCCGCAGCCGCCCGGTTCTCTCCCTGGCTGACCCCCACTCCCATCAGCGCGGACCCCATTTCCGACATGATGGTCTTGACGTCGGCAAAGTCCAGATTGATCAGGCCCGGCACGGCAATGAGGTCGGAAATGCCCTGGACGCCTTGGCGCAGCACATCATCAGCGATCCGGAAGGCCTCCATGATCGATGTCCTCTTCTCCACCACCTGCAAGAGGCGATCATTGGGAATCGTGATGAGGGTATCGACTTTGGCTTTCAGGGTCGCCGCCCCTTTTTCCGCGAAATTCTGGCGGCGGCGTCCCTCGAAGGTAAAGGGTTTGGTGACCACTCCCACCGCCAGCGCGCCCACTTCCTTGGCCACCTCGGCCACAATGGGCGCCGCGCCAGTCCCGGTGCCGCCCCCCATTCCCGCGGTGATAAACACCATGTCCGCCCCTTTGAGGGCGTCCGCAATCAGCTCGCGGCTCTCTTCCGCGGCCTTGGAGCCAATATCGGGATTGGCTCCCGCCCCCAGCCCCTTGGTCAGCTTGGTCCCGATTTGCAGGCGCGTCGCGGCCATCGACAGCGCCAGCGCCTGGGCGTCCGTATTGATCGCAATAAATTCCACGCCTTTGAGTCCAGCCTGGATCATGCGGTTTACGGCATTGGTGCCGCCGCCGCCCACCCCTATGACTTTTATGACCGCAAAGTTTTCATCCGACTGATCAAATTCCAGCATGCAAAATCCTCCCTGTCTGACGCATCCGCTCAGTTATTTCCACAAATTCACCCAAAATTGCACTGCCCGCCGCCATCCTGACTCCGGTTCCCGCGTCTGCGCCTGTTGGGCACCGGCCTTCGCCACCCCTACGACCGTTGCGTAGCCGGGACTGCGGGACAGATCTGACAGCCCCCCCAGCCCGAAAGGTGTTCCCAGCCGCACCGGCCAGCCCCAGCGCTCTTCCAAGTGGGACCCCAGCCCTTTGAGGAGGGCTCCTCCTCCGGTCATCACCACTCCTGCGGACGGTCCCTTGGTCCATTCAATACGCTGCAGGTGCTGCTCGACATAATCGGTCCACTCGTCCACCCGGGCCGCCACAATGTCCTGCAGCTCCTTGATCGGAATGAGCTTCACGGACTGGCCGCTCACCGCCCGCACCTCAAGCGTCCCTTCCCGCTCCGAACCCACTGCGGCATGCTCCAGCTTGAGCCGTTCGGCTTGGGTCGGCACCACCCCCAACCCCACGGACAGGTCTGAGGTAATGGACTCCCCGCCCAACGGGATCACCCCGAAATATTCCAGGTGCCCCCCGCGGTATACGGAAATCCCGGTCGTTCCCCCTCCGACATCGAGGTGGACAACCCCCACCTGCCTCTCGTCGGCGGTCAGGACGGCCGTCGCCGACGCCTCCGGCGCCGGCACGAGGGACGCCACGCTGAACCCTGCCATGCTGACCACATGTCTGAGATTGCGGATCACGGTCGACAGCCCGGACACCACGAACACGTCCGCCTCCAGCGTATGGGCAACCATGCCCTGTGGGTCAGCCACTCCCCTGAACCCGTCGACGGCTATTCCCCGCCTGATGACCCGCACCATTTCCCGCTCACTGCCCAAATCCACATGCGCAGCCCGGGCCAGTACGCTGCGCACGTCTTCATCGCGGATGACGCCCGATTTCAAAGAAATTTTGGCCTGTCCCGGTGTGATGGTCAAATGATCGCCATTGATGGCCACTGCCGCCTGCGTCAAGTCGGACCCTGCCATGCTGTTGGCGCGGTTGGCGGCATCCCGGATCGCAAGGGCGACCCGCTCCACCTCAAACACCAGCCCCCGGCGCATCCCCACCACAGGAGTGGCGGCAATGCCCAGCACTGCGAGTTCGCCGTCAGGCTTAGCCTCAGCCACCAATGCGGAAACTTTTGTCGTTCCCACGTCCAGGGCGAGCATTAGTTGGCGTTTAGGCACATCACACCTCCGGTCGGTAGTCTCTACAATGCTTCTCTTTTCCTTTTCTCTCTACGGGGTCGATATTCCTGCATTTATTGCGGAGAATAGTGTAATTTTGTCTCCTGGCAGGCCAGGGAACCCGGAAAAGGAGCTTGGCCAATATTGCGGGGCCGGCGCTCCTCTGCCCTCAGACCGCTTTCCGCCTGGCCTGCCGTCCCATCCTATCTTAACAGGTATTGGGTATACCATGTAGTAATGCCAATAATTTCCACCACACGCTCAGCGGGCGTGGATCTCCGCTCCCAGAGAGCGCAGGCGCAGGTCCAGATGCTCGTAGCCGCGCTCGATGATCTCCCGCCCGGCGATGACGCTCTCGCCTTCGGCCATCAGGGCCCCGATGACGAGGGCCGCGCCGGCCCGCAAGTCTGGCGCCGTCACATAGGACCCGTGCAGCCCGTGGCCCCCGTAAATGAGGGCCACCCGCCGGTCGGCAATAATCTGCGCCCCCATGCGGCGCAGTTCGGCCGCATGCCCCAGCCGGCTCTCAAACACCTTCTCCGTCACCAGGTGCACTCCCGGCACGGATAGCAGAAAGGTCATGAACTGGGGTTGGCAGTCCGTGGCAAATCCCGGATAGGGGCCGGTCGCCACCGACACCGGGAAGGGGCTGAACCGCCCTTCGCTGGCCACGTGCACGGTCTCCGCATCGATTTCCTCAATGCGAACCCCAATTTCCTGAAGGCGCCCCCACAGTCCGGGAAGGTGGTCCACCATGCAGTTGCGCACGACCAAATCCCCGCCCACGGCGGCCGCCGCCAGAACGAACGTCGCCGCTTCCACGCGGTCGCCGATAATGGTGTGCTCCGCGCCCCCCAATGAACCGGACCCGCTGATACGGATTTCGGGGTGCCCGCCCCCCTCACGGTCGCGCCGATGCGCTCCAGGAACTGGGCCAGGTCCACAATCTCCGGCTCCATAGCCGCGTTGCGGATCCGGGTTTCCCCCTCGGCCATGGACGCCGCCATCATCACATTCTCCGTCGCCCCCACACTGGGGAACGGAAAGTGGACCTCGCGCCCGGTCAGCCGCTTGGCCCGCAAAATGGTGCGCCCGCCCTCATCATGCACCACCGCGCCCAAAGCCGTAAGCCCATACAAGTGCAGGTCAATAGGCCGGTCCCCTATCGCGCAGCCGCCCGGCTGCGTCGCCTCGGCCGCCCCCAGTTTGGCCAGAAGAGGTCCCAGAAGGAATATTGAGGCCCGCATTTCCTGCATGAGTTCCGCTGGCACGACATAGTTATCAAGAGTCCGGGGATCGACCAGCACGTCGCGGCCGACCCGCTCCACCGTTACGCCAAGCGAGCGCAGCACCTTGGTCATCACCTGAATATCGCGCAGCTCGGGCACATCGTGCAGCACCACCGGCTGGTTGGCCAAAACGGTGGCGGCCATAATCGGCAGAGCGGCATTTTTTGCGCCATTTACCCGCACGGTCCCTGTAAGCCTTCTCCCGCCTCGCACCACAAATTCTCCCATGTTGCCTCGAATCCTCCCTCTCCTGGCCCTATCCACCGCACTTCAGGCCGCAACTGGACAGCATAACGCGCAAACACCGCAGACCGGAGGCGGCGCATCAGGCTCAGGACATCATGGGCGGTCGCGTGTCCCCGGTTGACAATGAAATTCGCATGCGCAGCGGACACTTCCGCGTCGCCCACATACCATCCTTTGGCGCCCAGGGCCTCAATCAGACGCCCCGCATAGTCGCCCTCGGGATTTTTGAAGATGCTGCCAGCGTTAGGGTCCCCGACCGGCTGGGTTTTTTTCCGGTAGGCCATATGGTGGCGCATGCTTTCGAGGATCGCCGGCGGGTCTTTGGGATCCAGATGCATGGTGGCCTCCACGGCAATCCACTCGTGAGTCATAAAGGCGCTGTGGCGGTAGCTGAATTCGGCCTCTTCGGGCGCAAGCGCGCGGAGCCCGGCCTTTGGCTGCCAGATGACCATCTCTTGCACCACATCCCGCATTTCCGACCCGTGCGCCCCGGCGTTCATCACCAGGGCTCCCCCCAGGGTTCCGGGTATGCTGACCGCGAATTCCATGCCTCCCAAAGAGGCCTGCTGGGCCTTATGCGCCAGCTTGGTGAGAAGCACCCCCGCTCCCGCCACCAGAGTCTGCCCGCGCACCTCGACGTAGCGCAGCGCCCGCGAGGTGGAAATCACCACCG
>DAHWJO010000145.1:0-8622 GCA_027344105.1 Sulfobacillus sp. | reverse complement strand
CCCGAGTTGGCGGTCAAGGTTCCCGGCCTCTTGCTGTTTCTTGGTGGAGACACGCGCATACAGGATACAGCGCGAAGCCTGATGGCCCTCGGGAGTCTCTGATACCAACGCCCGTAAATCCGCCACACGATAACGCCGTTGATTCGTCAAGGTCCGCATCGGCACGAGAACCCCCGCCGCTTCCCAATGACGCAAACCTTCAATGCTCATCCCGATCATCTTGGCGGCCTTGCCGATACTTACGAATTGCTCGTCCCTATGTTTATCACCTAAGAGCATTATACCATCCATTGTGATTCTTTACGAGCAAATTATGAAGCAGTTACAACCTCCCCTGTTGTTAACCATAGGATTGCCGAAAGGCGAGAACTCACCAGCTCTCTAGACCGATGAAGGGCGAAATGGGCGCCTGCTGGACCGGGGAGACCGCACCAAATAGGTAATCCGCTCCTGCGCATTGACGAAGAAACAAGCAAATTGGAGTGTGTGAGATTCAGCGAGAAATTCGTGCCATCGGGTCTCGATCAACGTCACCGATTTGCCGGCGTGAAAGGATTGCACGAGACGGTCTTTGCCGCAGCCACGCCGTGACAGACGGCGGCAGGGCTCCTGAGTAGAGCCCTGCCACAATCTTGACGTTACTGCTCTTCTTCTTGATGGTCCTTCATAAAGCGGATGCCAATCAGCAAGGCTATGACCATGGCAATCCCTCCGAGAATCCAGAGCATATGGACAACCTCCCAAACAAGTTGGTTCTCATAATATGCGCATTTGGCGCGTTTGGCAAAGCTAGTTTTCTCCAGTCGGCAAAGACGGCCGGCGGTGGGTCAGGACAGCCTGAAGGCTGTCGGACAGCTTGGACTGGGCGTCATCGGCAAATGCATTGGCCAGGGCCAGGAGGAGCACGTTCAGAGCCACCAGGGAGGCAATGAGAGATGATCCCGCGCCGATGCGCGGTGACGGCTCATAGGCATAAACGTAAAAGGGCAGGTCGGCCAGACGCGCCAGCGGGTTTTTGCGGTCGAAGCGGGTCAGGGCCGCAACACTGGCGCCCTTGGAGCGCGCCATTTGCGCCAGCTCCAGAACTTCCGCCGTCTCTCCGGAATAGGAGACGGCGAAGAACACGTCGTGTGCCGACAGCTGGCCGACAATGGTCGCCATCACATGAAAGTCTTCGGAGAAAAAAATGGGCAGCCCCAACCGCCACAGCTTTTGCTGGAAATCCTTAACCACCACGGCTGATGCGCCAATGCCGTAAGGAACAATCCAGCGGGCCCTCTGGATCCGGCTGACCAGTTCTTCAATGTCATGCTCACGCACATCATTCAGGGTGCGGTTGATTGCCATGACCGCATTGCGCCGGAGGGATTGAATGGACCGCGACAAGGAGGCGGCCGGGTCAATTTCCACGAAGCGGTTGCCTGCCGGTTGGTCTTCGCGGGCAATGTCAGCGACAATGGCGACTTTCAGCCCCTGATATCCCTGCACCTGCATAGACTTGCACAGGCGGATGACCGCAGCCTGGCTGCTGCCGGTGAGCAGGGCCAGGTCTTTCACGGTTAAATCCACCAGCTGGTGGGGGTTCTCCAAGATCCACCGCGCGATGCGGGCCTCAGAGTTGGCCAGGCTTGGCAAGGTGCTGCTGAGGCGGTCGAGTACCCCAGAGATGGCCATGGGTGTTTCCTCTCTTTCTTGAAACAACAGGTAGGAAAAGATTGTGACACCAGATGAATTATTTTTTCAGTGTATTGGTTCTACTTTTGAAATATGATAACATAAGCCCCAGATTTCAATACAGCTTTTTGCAAATTCCCTGAAATTTTACGGTAAAACGCCTTATTTATGTCGGAAAATTGCGCTATTGACCAAAAGATATCGAGATAACCCTATAAGGAGCGACACCATGAAGAAAGCTATCCCTCTGGCCTTAGTTGCCAGCCTTGGAGTTTTAGCGGCAGGCTGCGGCGCGTCCCAGGCCCACAGCGCCACCTCCAAGACATTCACCACCATTGATGAGGCCCACGGCATCACCGATGGGGCTCCCATGAACCCGTTCAATACCAACGGCAATAGTTTTATCAGCTTCGACGTCATGCAGTTGGGCTGGTTTACCAATTCAGCCACCAATCCCAATGACTTTTATCCGGGACTGGCCCAGAAGTGGCAGATTTCCAACGGTGGGCGCACGGTTACGGTATGGCTCCAGCCCAATGCCAAATGGTCCAATGGCAAGCCGGTGACGGCGAGTGATGTCAAAGCGTCGATGGCAGCCGGATTTACGCAGGGGAATTCCCAAGCCTTTTATCTGGGCAGCGTGAATGTGATTTCGCCTACGGAAGTGCAGTTCAACCAGGTGCCGGGGCAGAACTACAATTTGTTTTTCAACTCTCTGATGCAGCAGCCGATTATCCCCGCTTTTGAATACGACCCAATCATGGGCAGCAACATCTGGCAGATTATCGATGAGTCGCTGTACACCGGCAGCAACGCGGCCCAGAAGGCTCTGGCGACTAAAGCAGAGACGGAACTCACCAATATCGGCAAAACCGTTGTCGATTACTCCCCGAAAACGGACATCTCCGCGGGACCTTTCCTGATTAAGAATCTCAATCCCGGAGAGGCCCTTCTGGTCAAGAACCCTGACTTTTATGCGGCCAGCAAAATCAAGATTAACCAGGTGGTTTTCCGCAACTACACGGGCAACCAGCAGATTTGGAACTATATGATTGCCGGCCAGCTCGACATGGCGCCGTTCACCGCGATGCCCACCAATATTCTCGACCGGATTCTGCAGGTCAAGGGCAACCAGAAAGTGGTTTCCCCGTCTTATGTGGGGGCGGCTCTGGCGTTCAACCAGGGAATCTACCCCTACGGCATGCCGGCCGTGCGCCACGCGCTGGCGCATGTGATTGACCGGGCGGCCGTGCAGAAAGTGGCCGAGCCCGTTGTGGGCACCGTATCGCAGTACTCGGACGGCATGGTCGACTCGGCCACCAAAGAGTGGCTGACACCGGCCCAAATCAAGGAAATGAACCCTTACAGCTACAACTTGAGCGAGGCTGCGCACGAACTGGAAAAGGCCGGGTTCAAGAAAGTGGGCGGCCAGTGGATGATGCCCAACGGCAAACCTTGGACCGCGACGATTTACACGGTGAACGGATTCAGCGACTGGATTGAGGCGGCGAAAGTCATGTCTACGGAAATGACGCAGTTCGGCATCCCCACCTCCCCCGACATCGTCAGCAGCTACTCCCAGTATCTGAAGGACATTGCTTTGGACAAATACGCCCTCGCCTTCTGGATCAATGCTTTGGGACCGGAAGCCTATCCCACCTTCCAGCGGATTTACGGCCCCAACGACGGGTATGACGTCGTGGGCGGCCAGTCTGTCTACTATCCGTACAGCAACACCACGGAAGGCAACTGGGTGGACTCTCCCCGCCAGATTCCCATGCCCGACGGACAGATGATTGACCCCGGCCGTCTCACCTATGACCTCAACAGCCTGACAGCCGCCCAGCAGCGTCCGATCGTGCAGAAACTGGCGCTGGCGACCAACGCCAGCCTGCCCATGATCACGCTGTGGAACTATATCAACGTGCAGTTCATCAACACGGACCGGTTCACCGACTTCCCGGTTCACAGCAACGGCATGCTGGACAACCCTCCCGGCGTATGGATTATGAGCGGGTACGTGCAGCCGAAATAATATCTGCCGGGACGGCCGCCGCAACCTTGGGCGCCCGTCCCGCTTTTGATTGCTTAAGCGGGAGGGAACAGTGTGAAGAACATCCTGGTCCGGCTGGCCAAAAGGATTTTCGCGGGGATCATCATGGTGCTGGTCATGGCGTCGTTTACCTTCTTTCTCGTCCGCATGATGCCCGGCAACCCGGTGTCGGCAAAATACAACGAACTGATTATGCGCGGCATGACCCCGGTACAGGCGATGGACGAGGTGCGCGTGATGTACGGCTTTATTCCCCACCAGCCGCTATGGCAGCAGTACCTGCACTACATCGTGCAAATATTGCACCTCAATTTGGGCACGTCGATTTCCTATGAAGGGGTGCCCGTGCTCCACATTATCCTGGATGCGGCGCCGTGGACCATTATTCTGGTGACGACGGGGCTGATTGCCAGCTTCATTGTCGGCGTGCTGGCTGGAGTGATTGCGGCGGTCAAGCGCTCGTCCCCGACCGGGAATGCCATTACCCTTTCGGGGTCCATTATGCATGGGATTCCCCAGTTCGTCATGGGCTTGTTCCTCGCCTACGTGTTTACCACGCTGTGGGCAATCCTGCCTTTTGGCGCGCCTTACAACGCGGCGCTGACTCCTGGTTTCAATGGCCCGTTCATCTCGTCTCTGGTCCGCCATGCTATCTTGCCGGTGGCCACCTATGCGCTGTCCAGCTATGGAGGCTGGCTCCTCACCATGAAGTCGAGCGTGATTACGGTGCTGGGAGATGACTTCATTCTGGCTTCGGAGGTGCGCGGGATCAAGGCCAAAACCCGTGTGCGCTATATTGCGCACAATGCGATTTTGCCGCTGTTCACCATTTTTGCTCTGTCCATCGGATTCATGTTCGGAGGCTCGCTGTTTATTGAGGATATTTTTGATTATCCGGGATTGGGAAATTTGCTGCTGCATGCAATTGACGCGCGTGACTACCCTCTGATGAGCGGGGCTTTCCTGTTGATTACGGTCGCCGTCATTGTGGCCAATATCTTTGCCGACTTTCTCTATTCGGTCGTCGATCCCAGGATCCGGAGGTGAGTACTGATGTCTTTAGCAGCGACCACTGAAGCCCCCTCGAAGAATTCTCCGGGGCCGGCGGGACACCCGTCGTTTCTCAAGAACGCCTGGCGTATTATCGCCAAGAAACCCGGCCGACTTTTGGGCCTGGCGATTATCGTGCTGTTCACCTTGATGGCGATTTTCGGCCCGTACCTGTATCCCCGGCAGCTGCCGATCAATCCCAATGCCATCTATGCCCCGATCAGCTGGCACTACCCTTTGGGGACGGACTTTGAAGGCACCAGCAATTTGGCTCTGATTATCACGGGAGCCCGCTATGTCCTGTTCGCCGCCGCGATGGCGGCGGTGTTCACGGTCGTGTTCGGGACGGCCCTGGGCCTGATTTCCGGCTATTACCTGGGATGGCCCGACTCGGTGATTATGCGGGTCACGGACTTTATCCTGACGATTCCGGGGTTTCCCTTGCTGGTGGTGCTCTCCACCATCTGGAACTTTGGCCAGCCGATGGCTATGGGATTTGTACTCGGGATTACCGGGTGGGGAGGGCTGGCGCGCGCCGTGCGGTCCCAGACCCTTTCCCTGCGGGAGCGGGGATTCATTGAGGCGGCGCGGACACTAGGGCTGTCCCCCTTCCACATTCTGTTCAAAGAGATCCTGCCGAATGTCGGGTCCTATATTGCTATGAACCTGCTGCTGGCGGTGACGGGCAGCATTTATGCGGAAGTCGGGCTGTTCTTTTTAGGGGTGGTGCCGTTCCAGGTGAACAACTGGGGCGTCATGCTGAACTTGGCGGTGTTTTCGGCGGGGGCGATGTCGAGCACGCAGGCGCTGCCGTATCTTCTCTCCCCCCTGCTGGCGCTCTTGATCCTGACCTTGGGCGTCGTGCTGTTTCTGGATGCGGTCGACGAAATGTTCAACCCCCGGCTGAAGGAGGCTTGATCCATGGGTGCCGAATGGCCATTGAACGCGAACACAAAGGCTGTGGGAATTACAATTAGAGATTTGGAAGTGGTGTACTCCACCGGCCAAGGGCAGGTCCCTGCGGTCAACGGGGTTGACCTGGATATTGCCGGAGGTCAAATCACCGGGATCATTGGGGAGTCCGGATCCGGCAAATCCACCTTGGCGATGGCTATCATGAATGCCGTGCCCCATCCCGGACGGATCGTCAAGGGCTCAGTGGTGGTGGACGGGGTGGGGAATATGCTCACCCTCGACAAGGAAAGCCAGCGCCGGGCGCGGGGCCGGAATCTGGGGTTTGTCTTTCAGGCCGCCCAGAATTCTTTGAATCCCCTGACCCGCGTGGGCCATCAAGTGCTGGATCTGGGACGCTCCCACAATGTCAGGGACCTGCGCGGTCTCTTGCGGCGCGCCAAGGAACTCTTGCACCGGATGGGCATGGATGCGGACCGGGTGCTGACCGCGTACCAGCACGAACTGTCGGGGGGCATGCGCCAGCGCGTGGGGATCATGTTCGCGCTGGTGCTGGACGCCCAGGTGGTGATTTTGGATGAGCCGACGACCGCTCTGGACATGCTGTCCCAAGCCTCGGTGCTGGAAATCGTGCGCAGCATCCATGAGGAGCGGAACATCACCACCATCTTGATCACACATGATATGGGGGTGGTGGCCGATCTGGCTGACCGGGTGGTCGTGATGTACGGGGGAGAACTGGCGGAAGAAGGGGAGACGGCGGAGGTGCTGGCGCACCCCGCCCACCCGTACACGAAGGGCCTCATCCGGGCGATTCCCAGGATTTCAGGAGATCTCAGCCAGGCTGTGGCGCTGTCCGGGTCCCCGCCCGACCTGAAAACATTCATGCAGAGCGGCTGCCTGTTTTATGACCGCTGTCCGGAGCGGGTGGCGGAATGCCAGGTGAAGAGACCGCCTTACGAATCCGCGGGGCCGGAGCGCAAGGTCGCCTGTTTCCGGGTGATGCCGCATGATTGAAGTGAGAAGTCTTGAGAAAACTTTTCCGGGAAAACATGGCCTGCTGGGCCATGACGCCGTCAAGGCCGTGCAAGATGTGTCCTTCCGCATTCCGGATGGCGGCGCCGTGTCTTTTATTGGCGAGTCGGGGTGCGGGAAAACCACCATTGGCCGCATTCTCGCCGGACTGGAAAATTACACGGCCGGCGAAGTGCTGATCGATGGCCAGAACCTGGCCACGGTCGACAGGCGCCAGCGCGAGGCGGTGCTGCGCCGGGTGCAATTGATCCAGCAAGACCCCTACCAGGCGCTGAATCCCGCCCGGACCATTGAGCAGGCGCTGTCCGACCCCCTGAAGGTGATGGCCAAAGCGCGGGGGGCAGACACTGCCTGGATCCTCGAGCGCATGGAGGAGGTGTTGGGGCTGGTAGGACTGGAGCCGCAAACGGTGGTGCATAAATATCCGCATATGCTCTCCGGGGGACAGCGCCAGCGCATCGTCATCGCACGCGCGCTGACGGTCGAGCCCTCTGTGCTGGTGGCGGACGAGGCAGTCTCCATGATTGATGTCTCCTTGCGGTTGGGTGTACTGAAACTTTTGCGCGACCTGCGGGAGAAATTCCATATTTCCCTGATCTTCATTACCCACGATGTGGCCTCCGCACGCTATGTGGGCGAGGATGGGCAGATGTTTGTGATTTACAAGGGGATGATTGCCGAGCAGGGGCCCACGGATGATGTGATTTTGCATCCCCAGCACCCCTATACACAGGCGCTGCTAAGCGCCGTGCCTGTGCTCAAGGGGCTGGAGTCTCCGGGATCCGACCGCTACATTCCACTCAAGGAACTGGATCACGGGCAAAGTCCGGAGAATGCCTGCCTGTTCGCCCCCCGCTGTCCTTTCGCCCAGCCCCTGTGCGAAACCGAGCGTCCGGCGCTGCAGGGCGCCTCGGGCCACCAGTATGCCTGCCACTATCCCCAAGAGCGCCACGTGGTGGCGGTGGCCTTGAAGGAGTGACCACGGTCCGCGCCATGACGCTCGCCGACGTGGACGGTTCGGCTGCGCTCATGGCAGAGCAGCCTTTGTGGCAGCGCTACCAGATCAGCCATGCCAAAGCGGCCCGCTATCTGGTGGACCTCCTGGAACGGGGCGAGCAGGGGCTGGTAGCGTCAGGAGAGGAAGGGATTCAGGGACTGGCGGTGCACAGCTGGCAGACATTTGGCGATTCTGGCTACCTGCGGATTCTGGCTGCTTGGCCGGGTCAGGGGTGGGGCGGGCGCTTGCTGGCGGAGGTGGAAAGGGACTGCGCCGACAAAGGAGTTCCCGCGCTTTTTCTCCTCTGTTCCGACTTCAACATCCGGGCGCAGGACTTTTACCGCCATCACGGCTATGTGCAGGTGGGGCGGTTGGCGCAATGGATCCGCCCGGATATCGACGAGCTGATTTTCACAAAACGCATAGAAAAGGGGAGAGCCAGCGATGGGGGACTTTAGTGCGGCGCAAAGTGTGGTCAAACAGGCCGTGGACAGTGGCCTGGTGCCTGGCGCGGTGGCTTATGCCGGCCGGGAATCCGATGTCCTGTTCCGCTATACGGCGGGCCAAGCCCAGATTTACGGAACAAGCCGGCTGATGCACCGAGATACGGTGTTCGACTTGGCGTCTCTGACAAAAGTGGTGGCGACCCTGCCCGCTGTGCTGATTTTGGCGCAGCAGGGAGACTTGCATCTGGAGGCGCCCGTATCCAAATTTTTTGACGCGTTCGGGGAAGGATCCAAGGCGCAGGTGCGGGTGTCCCAGCTCTTGACGCACACCGCTGGGCTGGTGTCGCACCAGCCGTTCTACGAGACGGCGCACACCCGCCAGGACGTATTGAACCTCGTGCTGGCCGAGCCGCTGGCCTACGAGCCGGGGGCGCAGGTGGTCTACAGCGATTTGG
>DAHWJO010000144.1:0-8629 GCA_027344105.1 Sulfobacillus sp. | reverse complement strand
TACGTGAGGGTCTTCGCTGTCACTCCTTCCGAAATCCAGCCATTAGTATGCACGGATGACGCTGTTTTTCCGCATAGCACCGCCATTTTCGCGGATCTCATTAGTGACTACGTTTCCGCGACCGAGACCGGAAACCCGCATGGTTGAGCCATTTGGTAAAAAAAGGTGCCAAAGATGGGTTTCATATATTGGCCGCCATAGCATAGTGGGCGATAGGAAGGCGTGAGGCCGGGAAAACGGCGTTGCAATGAAATTGTTAGTCGCACCGGCAAGTCATTGGCGGGAGGAACCATTCCCGCTTGTCTTCTGGCCACTGATTTTGGGCCATGCTGGTGACGCGCGTATCTTTCTGTCAACACTACGGATTTAGCATGTCACTCGCAGTATTTTGTTCGGGTGCCGAAAATTTGTTGGCGAGGTCAGTCAAACACTGCCAACATCGGTGAACATGACTTTTTGAATTTCGCACCTCAAAATCACAACAAATCTAGTGGCTCAAAAGACCGCAAAAACCGCATGAGTACTAGCCCATTTTTGTTGTCAAGCGCTCACGTCAACATCTAATAATGTCTTTTGGTTTATGGGTTCGGGAAATGTTCAGTATACCTATTCACGGACCATAGCTGATGATCTTTATCAAAGATTAACCCAGTATGGGTACGACAATCTTTATGGAACAGCGTCAGGAACCGATGTAAATTCATCAAGCAATATCTATAACGGCGACCTGCTGTTTTTCAATTGGGTATCGGGAGGGGGTATTAGTCACGCAGCAATTCAGACTGGCCCATGCTACCGACGCTAACAGTGGATTTGTTGGAAGTTACGTTGACGAACATACAAGTAATCGATATCATGCATTTGGGTTTCTACATCCCTATAATAGTCAGGCTAGCCCCACAACTATTTATTGGGTTACTATCGATGCATCTTAACATACAGCAGGGAGGAAAAATATGAGTGAAGGAGATGCTAGAATGAAGAAGATGATATGATTGTTCATCCGTCGAAATTGTTAAAAAAGTATAAATTGTGGTTCGTAGCCGCCGTTCTCATGACTATCATGAGTGCGATTATCATCGATAAAGGGCGAACTGATTCTGGTAATAACAATAGCGACCAAATTGCGGAAAAAATTTCTGAGGCTATTATTGCTTCGGGAGGAATAATGCCTCTAAGATCCGTACCACTCGATACAACGCTTTCGCCGTCTCAAAAGAATAGTCTTTTACAACATGAAGAGACGTTATTATCCAATGTTTTTATGCCACAAAGCACCTTGTTTGATGCCGATTTAACGGGGTATCAAACGGCTTTAGCCGATGTTGCTACTGAACGGCGTACACAGGATATTGTCACATCACTCGACTTAACGTCCCTCACCATAAAAAACGCATCAGCGACAGCGACATGGCAAGCCCAGATTTCTTTTACCAGTCAATGGAGAGACTCTACGAGGGCCACGTGGTCACAACCTTATAAGGCAACAAACGGATTATATGGAACAACTACTTTGGAAAAAATTAATGGACAATGGTTGATATCCAATCAAGTTAGCAGCTTTCTTCCAGGGGAGGGGCCTTAAGGCCCCTATTATTCCGGCAGTTGTTCCACAAGGATTTCCGAGTAGGGTGACCAAAACTTACTGAATATCACTGCGTCGGGGGTATTCTCGGCCCTTCACACTTCGCCATTGCCTGTCAGGTGCCGGATACGCACGTCGCGCGACCGCCAGAGCTCTCCCAAGTTCGGGCCCATTTCGCTTTCCGCCATGCCGATCTCTACGACTCCGCCGAGGTCGGCGGGAGTACTTGCCTGTACCGCATCCCTACTTGTTTGTATATGGCCTAATAGAACAGACGTGTCTTCCGTAAGAAGGTTTAAGGGAGAGAAATCTGCTGCGCCCTCGAGGTGTTCTGTAGCATCTGTCAGTCATTCTCAGTAACTCCCCGTGAATCATCGTCGTTATATACTTGCGATGATTAGTGCGGCCATCCCTCACGGAGGGGATTATGGTGGAAATTGATCAGCAATGGCGGCGCGGCGGCTGGTCGGGTCTTTGAATCCCGGAAAACTTTTTAAAACTCACGGAGGAATCGTCACATGCTAACCCTAAAACAGGGGCTATCCGGCTCGATCATTTTTTTTTTGGCCGGCACTATTCTCGCCGGATGTGGCACTAGTGGACATCCCGTAGCTACTGGCCATCATTCACAGGTGGTGACTCAATCAACGCCCGCATCCCCTTTACCAGGGTCGACGACAGTGCCCTCAGATCCTGTGGCCTCATTCTCTCCACGAATATCTGCGCAGCCGTTGAATTCTCTCGCCCTTGATCCGCATGATGCGATCGCTCCCTATCAGGCTATTTTACTGCCAAAACTAGCGGCACTGACGCATATGCCCGTGGTAATTCCAACCTTTAATCCCTCAGCGCACCAATCTTACAGCTACGCCTACGCCGTCGAACAAAAAAACGTGTATAGCACCAGTTCGGCCGGCCCCATCACGACCTATGAGCACCATCAGGTTTACCAGGTGAACGGGATAGGCCCCGTTAGCGCCTACAGCGTCCTCGTCTATCAGGAAGCTGGCCCGGAGTTTTCCTTTGGCGAGCAAGAGTATCCCCGGAATGCCGTTCCGGTCCCAATGCTCCCCGCCAATGGGCCGTCTGGCTGTCAGTCACTGTCTTGTATGCCGCTCCATAGTATTGCTTACGCTGGACACTTTTTCGCCGAACGGCCTAATGCCTTGATCACATGGAATGAAGGACGGTGGGCCATGAGAATTTACGGAGGAAATCA
Source organism: Sulfobacillus sp. (assembly GCA_027344105.1). Taxonomy (GTDB): domain Bacteria; phylum Bacillota; class Sulfobacillia; order Sulfobacillales; family Sulfobacillaceae; genus Sulfobacillus. The sequence continues at coordinate 5,825 of DAHWJO010000144.1, read as the reverse complement.
ACCAGCGGCCAACCTCAAAATCGCCGAGACGGTGGCCCGTGCCCTTCAGCGACATCGGGTAACGTTGCCCGAGATTCAAGAACCGGGGTCATCCGGCTTCGGCATCCTCGTGATGCAAAACCTCGGAGGCGATAATTTTCGCACCGGCATCTATTGGGATCACCAGGGACGCTGGGTATGGTGGGTGACAGGCGAGACCATCACCCCTGTCAACACATTAAAATTGGCGCAGAGCATGAAACTTGCCCGTACCCATTAGGCATTAAAGCCTTTTGAATACTTGAAGTTCGCACCTCGAAATCACAACAAAGCTCGTGGCTCAGAACGCAAAAACCGCATGAATACTGGGCTTTTAGCATAGTTAAGGTGCTATCCAAATCAACCAAAAACGGAGTGCTATCATGCGGGACAATGGCACAGAGATTAAAAAGGCGCTCGATGGACATCAGTATTCGATCAACACCACTATAGTCGAGGTGATGGGAACCTTCAAACTCGGCTCCATCATCCGGAAGGCAGGCTTCGCAAAACAGGACGGATATGGAGTGGCCGAAATTTTGGCCTCATGATTATGCTGCCGCTGCTGTTGCTGAACAGCGTCCAAATCTTGTACCATAGTGGATTCCAGAAGTTCACGACCATGAACAAGGATCCCAGTTATCGCCTGAAAGACCACGAGAAGATGCCGTGGAGAAGGATTTTGGACGGGGTCGCCAAGCAATTCCACAGGCTAACCAAGCCCAACAAGATCGTGGCAGACGCGTCGGCGTTCATCCTTGACGATACCCCAGGCCTGGGGCGCATCGCAAACGTGTCGTACATCTAGGACCATGGGGCCTTGGAGAACTTGGTGAGGAGATCTCGTGCTGGGCTATTTTGATGGAAAAAGTTTTACCCCGTGGGATTTCAGCATTCATGCGGAAAAGAGACGACGCGGAAAGCAGGGCAAAGAACAGTAAAAAAACCTGCGTGCCGGGAACGTCCGGAAACACCCGGCGAAAAGAATAGCCCGAGGATAAAATTACGCAATCGATGACGATGATCAAAACCTGTACCGTTCCCGTACCAGAAACAGTGGCGCGTATTTGTGTCCACCGACAGGTCGCTGTCCTTTCTAGCGATGATGGAAGTCTACGCCACCCGGTGGACGATTGAGGTATTTTTCAAGGAGATGGAGCAGCCCTGGCGACGGGCACACTGCCCATTTCGGGATTTGGATGCACCAATGGCTCATGTCACGACCTGCCGCATCCTCTATATTTGTCTTGCGTATCTCCGCCGCGTCAACGCCTACGAATCCGTGGGTGCATTGTGTGAAGGCATTGTAGCCGAATTAGTCGAGAAAAACTTAGCGCAACGCCTGGGGGAATTGTTTGAGGAACTGCTGCAGATGGTCATCACCGCGGTCGCGGATTCGGGCTCGGGAGATCTGGCACAATTCCCACGGTCGGCGGAATATGCCGCACTCCAGACCCTGTTTGCGGAGTCATTCTTGGACAATCAGTTATAAGCCTTCAATAAGTCCGCCTAATGCGCCCAACGGAAATGACGATAAAGTGGCGCATGTCAAGGGTTGGCGGCTGAATTGGCGTCAAAAAACGCTGTGCGATGGTGGTGCGAAACTCAACTGACTTTCTCAAACCCCGTCGTGCCCTGGCGATATCATGGAATTTATGCGTCTCGGGAACGGCATGGTGCGCCTGACACTTCAGCCGTGCGCGAAAACCGCTGTAAGATCATTAGCAACGCGCCACAACGTGCTATCATTGGAATTACTGGAGGATTTCTGCCGTCGAGCGCCGAATGCCATTCGGAATCGACAACAGGAAACATTTTCATTCGAATCCAGACCACTGACATGGTACACTAACAAAAAAACCTCTCAAGGAGTCCACTTATGGCTAAGACACGACATTCCCAAGATTCCTCACTGAACAAAGGGCCGAGCCCCGAGGACATTGCTCGCGGCATCCGTTCGGTGGCTCACGGCGGGGAGAGTCCTGTAATTAATGGGACGCCCGTCACCGACGAGCCCGAGCTGCGCACGACGGTCTCACAAGATATTCTGCTGAAAGATATTGATCCGCGCGGCACCAATGTCAGAAGCCGCATGGACACGGGTGAACTGAATAATCTGGTGGAGAGCATCCGCCAGCATGGCCTGCTGGAACCGGTGATTGTACAGGTGTTGCCGAAAACCCGTGGTTACCGCTACCGGCTTATTGCGGGTTTCCGTAGAGTGGCAGCGTGCCGGCTGGTGCCCCTGACTATATTGCCCGCCCGTGTCATCGAGGGTGCGCTAGGGGAGACTGAAGTGCAACAGCTGCAGTTGACCGAAAACCTGCAGCGGGAAGAAATGAGCATTCACGATATTGTGGCCAGCATCGAGGCCCTGAGAGCGGCAGGCCTGACGCAGCAGCAAGTTGCGGACCGCTTAAACTTTAGTCTGGCCAAGGTCCGGGTATACCTGCAATTGGGAACCGGCATGCGGCAGAATAAGAAACTGGCGTTATATGTCGACCAGGGATTGCTGGGCATTACCCACTTTCAGGCTGCCGTCGAGCTTATCACAAAGACCCGCCGCAAGTTGGGCACGTTTTCCGATAATCCCGAGTTGCAAGATGAGATTATGAACCAAACTGAAGTGCTCTTTACGGCAATGCTCGACCGGTTGCTTGAAGAAAAGCGCCTGACGGTTAAGAGCATTACCCACGAAGTCTCCCATTTGCTGGCACTGGCTGGTATGGCGGATCCCGAAGAACCTGCTGCCAAGGGCGCCACACCTGAGGAGGAGCGGACCGTGCCCGTGCGTGCGGTGTTGTCGAATTTCCAAAGGATCAATGTGGCCCAGCTCAGTGCACCTGAACTGAATGACTTAGTCAAAGTGGGCCAGGCCCAGATTCGGCTTGCGAAGGCGCGCCTCAAGGAATTGGGAGCCCAAGACCCGGCGCAATAAGACGGGAATCGCCTGTTCAGCTTTTGCGTGTGTTGACGGGGGATTTGTAAGGTGATGCAGAATGTCGTGGACGATGACCAACCGGCGGACATCTCGTGAGGGGATTGACTGGTTGCCAATTTTCCACGGCGGTCTTTATGTGGCAGTGAGACCACTTCAAAGGGAAAATGTGGGATAGCATCTACCGGGACGCAAGTATTGTGCCGTGTTGTGTTCTATCACACCTTTGGGGGTGCTGTATTTCTGTGACATGTTTGACGCTATTTGTACTTAGAGGGGATTCTTAAAAAGGTTCGCCAAAAGGAAAGGGAACCATGCTGGCGCCCTTTATTTACTCCTCGATTATGGGTCTGGGGTTGGTTTTGCGCGGAAGCGCTGCGCCCTGTGCCAATTTTTGACGGGGTGGGACTGACTTCCGCTGCGCTATGCGCCTATTTGACGGTGGTAAGGATTTGACACGTTTTCCAACAAAGACAAATGGCGACCCACAGGTATTGGTAAGGGATCTTTGCGCTGCAGTCATAGTGATTCCACAGCGCTCCTTTTTCTTGGCGGGAGAGCGCTGCATGTCACGAGGAAACGGATGGCGCCCAGATATGTCACGACCCTCTGACCCCAAGCCCTCTGAATTTGAGAAACGGAAATTGACGGCAGCACAGGGTTTGGTGTCCCCGGCGGCGCGAAGACGGCACAGCAGGAGGCAGACATTGGCGGACGACAGAGAGCAGGGCTGGCCGGCGGTATGGGAGGCCTTTGACCAGGCTCTGGCGGATCAAGAATATTTTTTAGCCCACGAAGTTCTCGAAACTTTGTGGAGGACTGAGCACGGCCTGCGTCAACAGGCTGCCATTTGGGTGGCTGCAGCGTTCTTGCACTGGCACAGGGGAAATTACCGCGGTGCTGAACGGCTCCTAGGCAAGATGCGCTTAAAATGCCATGATCTTCCTCCCCAACTGGGGGAGCAGATTGACGCCTGGAGTCTTCAGCTTGCCGCTCAGGTGGGAGACCCAATAGTAACCGCGGCCACACGACAGATTTTGATCGCCTGGGCGGTTCGAGACAAGTGACCGCATAAAACCGAGCGATTTTGCATCTAGGACGTCGAGTCGAAGCTGATCTTGGTTGGGGTCGTGGCTCGTTCCCGGGTCTGGCGGGGCCGGTTATTTTTCCGTCAGAGGATAGAAGCAGGTGGGTGACAGGGTTGATGCGCACCCTTTGCCATGGTGTTTGGATTGGTATAACGCTTCGTCGGCATGATGATACAGATCTTGAAAACGCCGGCCGTTTTCGGGATATTGTGCAATACCGCCCGAGAGCCCGAATGCAAAGGAGGAAGGCGGGACGGCATCTGCCATGCTGCGCAGACGACTGATGACGTGGGCGGGGCTTGAGGCTAATGGGAGCCAGAGTCCGAATTCATCGCCGCCGATGCGGGCCAGACCGTCCTGGGCACGGATCAGAGAACGCCACCGGGTGGCAATATGCCTCAGCAGTTGGTCTCCGGTCGGGTGGCCGTAGTGGTCGTTGACGGCTTTGAAACTGTCCAGATCCAAAATCACGAGCAGTCCGGGCTCGTGCGGGTAGAGTTGGTCGTGGCGTTCGATAAGCTCTTCCAAGCCTCTGCGGTTTAACAAGTTGGTCAGAGGGTCCCTGTAAGCATACACCATGAGGTCGGCGACCTTCTGTGTTTTTTGGTCAATTTCCCGGTGCAAGCTCTCATTGTAACTGTCCAAGGCACTAGCAACGTCCCAGAGCCAGCGTGTGCGGACCAGGCTTAATGGCGGCAACTGGTCGCCCCACTGCTTGTGAACATGGTGATAGGCGGGGAAGTATTCATTAAACACCGCAATGAACCAGGAGGGATTGATGTGCCCCCGCATATGGGCAATGCCCATTTGGCGGCTTGCTTCCCCTGATGACTGCAGGCGCGGGTCCTGGGATAGTGTGTGGAAGTGTTCCTGCAGCATTTCGACGAATCTGTCCCAGCTCACCGTCTCAGCAATGCTGCGCAATAGAGAATGAGACCTTACGGTCACAATGGCACGCTGCACAAACTGCTGGTGAACCGCATGCAGTCCGCTCTGGTGCTGTTCCCAGACCAGCTGATCGGTGTCGCTCCACAAGAATAGGGGATTGTTGGATACCATGACTGCTCCATTCTTCGGATTGTAGTTGACATTTAGACTGTTCGCTTACGTTGATAATGTTGTTAATCATGTCATGTATTCTTGTAAATAGCAAGATATGGAAAACCCATTAATCTGGCCACAGACTGTCTGATTGCCGGATCCGGCGGTTTATGGTAAGCTACAGTAAAATTGTTTCACCTCTTATCGAGAGTGGCGGAGGGACTGGCCCGATGAAGCCCGGCAACCCCCAGAAAGCATATTCTGGCGGGTGCTAATTCCTGAAAGACGCAGGTCTTTCGAGATGAGAGGGAACGGGTTTTTGCGGCCCTCTCCCTCGGTGGGGGTTTTTTTATGGGAATAAGGAGGCGGGTCTTATGGCGGCTGAGTGGCGGCGCAACACTTTGATGGTACATGCAGGAGATGGAATGTTTGGGGATCTGGAACCGACGGCACTGCCCATCTACCCCGCGACGAGTTTTCGGTCGCGCTCAGCGGAATCACTGGACCAATTGATGGCAGGCCAAAGGGAGGGGTTCTCATACGCGCGCCATGGCAATCCCAATGTTGATTCCTTGGTGGCGGCCATGATGCGGCTGGAGGGGACCGAAACTGGCATTGCGACGGGGTCGGGAATGGCCGCCATAGATGCGGCGCTGTACGCTTCCGGGCTGGTTGTAGGTGACCGGGTGCTGGTGTCTCAGGATGTCTACGGGGCGTCTCTCAGCTTGCTGTCTACAGAT
>DAHWJO010000143.1:0-8663 GCA_027344105.1 Sulfobacillus sp. | reverse complement strand
TGAAGTCGCAGAATCGGCCAAACATAGCGTTCAGCTCAAACTCCGCAGGGCCTATCAGGAACCCGAAACGCCCAAAACCCTGGCCTCCCTTGAAAAACTGGCCCAAGAACTGGCACACGACTATCCCCCCGCCGCGGCCAGTCTTCGTGAAGGGCTCGCAAAAACCCTCACCGTCCATCAATTAGGGCTCTCGGGCACGTTACGGCAATCCTTGGCGAATACCAACGTCTGAGAATCCGTTAATAGCCAATACCGGACGCATGCGAAAAACGTCAAACATTGGTCGAACGGCTTGCAGAACCTCCGCTGACTCGCAGTCGCGAGCTTCTTTATCGAAGATCGCCTCACGCGCATTAACCATTTTGTAAGTTTATTTACCACCCGTCCCGGGTGGCTACCACTATGCAAGGTGAATGGGTGTCGTGGCTCAGACTGACGGAATCCTTCGATCCAATCGTATAGGGATTGGGTGGAGATACAAATTGCTTGAGTAAGGTTTGTATCGATATCTATAGAAACAATGACAAAGGACAAATAAACTCTAACATGAAAGGACATCATCGAGTTGGCTATGCCCGCTTTATTTGTCTCTTTTGGGGAAGAATTTAAAAATGAGATGGCGCAGAATCTACCAATCTCTCATGTTTAAGACCTAGCATATGACCTCACTGAAACCTTAGACCAGGACAACGAGGATGGCCAGGTTTCGGGCTCGCGACCGGCAAACAGGCATCCTGCTGACAAGAGAACCCGGAACCAACTTGTGAGTGGTAACGGGGGGAAAAGATTGTCCAAATACAGCAAAGGAGGAACGGGCATGGCAGAAGCAAAGGCCCTGAGTGTCGACGCGAATAATAAGCCACAGGAAGATTTCCCGCTAACCCGTGTGCCGACAGATGCACGATACCACTGGTTTAGTATTGCGATAATGCGCATCGGACAGTTGGGGGCGTTATCCCAGTTTTTACTGGGTGCAACCTTAGGATATAGCATGTCATTCTGGCACGCGTTCTGGGCTTTTACCTTAGGTGCCGTCATCCTCGAGATTGTCTCGGCATTTACCGGATGGATTGGGATGAAGGAAGGACTCCAGACGTCGCTCCTGGCTCGCTGGACAGGATTTGGTGAAATCGGTGCCGGGATAGCGGGTCTCGTTGTGGGCGTCAGCATCATCGGGTGGTTCGGGGTGCAAAACGCCGTATTTGCTTTGGGCGTTCAACAGTTGTTGGGTTTGCTTCCTGTGTGGGCGTGGTCGATCATCACCGGCGCGATCGTGGTATTTATCGTCTATCACGGATTCATGACCATGGGATGGACCGCGTATATTGCGGTTCCAGCATTTGTTGTCGTGATGTTAGTGGCCATCGGGCGCGTCTTTGCCCATCATAGTTTTGGTCAACTGGTGGCCGCCGTGCCGCCCGGGCCCCATATGAGTATTGCCACCGGTGCCAGCCTCGTAGCCGGCGGGTTTATGGTCGGTGGTGTCATATCCCCGGATATGACACGGTTCAATCGGTCCGTGGGAGATGTGTTTAAACAAACTATTTTAGGCTTTACCATCGGCGAATACACTATCGGCATGATTGGGGTGCTGCTGGCTAGTGCTCTAAAGTCCACTAACGTCATCACTCTGACACTCGCCACGACTGGGTTCATTGGCGTCATGTTCGTTCTTTTAGCGACGGTGAAAATCAATGACTTTAACCTCTACAGCGCCGGCTTGGGCATTATCAACGCTATTGAGATTATCTTTCATCGGCGCCTCAGTCGCCGCAAGACGACCGTCGTGATTGGAGCCCTCGGTATCGTGATGTCTGCCCTCGGCATTTTAAACCACTTTATCAACTTCCTGAGTCTGTTAAGTGTGGCCATTCCGCCCATTGCCAGCATTATGATAGTGGATTACTTTTTCCTCAAACGGCAGCGTCACTTGTTAGACGAAACCCGCGAAGAAGGCACCCTGCCCAGGGTGGTGGAACGATGGAATCCAGTTGCGCTCATCGCATGGGCTACCGGATTTGTTGTGGGCCAGCAGGTCACCATGGGCATTCCCTCGATTAATTCCTTAGCCGCCTCCGCCATTGTCTATTACATTGGATCGCTCGTGGTGTCAGCCGTGCGGCGTGATCCCCAACCCTTATTTAGTCCTGCCGATTCCTCGCGCCTCACCGTGATGGATTAAGCGGTGCCGTCTAAATGCCTAGACAGACAGCTTAGGACGGCGGTCTCATGCTTCTGGTTTGAGTGCTGCCGTCCCTGTCCGTCACGATGACACGGCGAGGCGATGCCGATCCCATAATTTTTTGATACGGAGTGTGACGAGATGTCTTATCGATTGGGGATTGATGTCGGGGGCACCATGACCGACGCGGTTATCTTAGATACGGCCGATAACGTCGTCTCAAAGGTCAAGGTGCCAAATAGCAGTGATATCGTCTCAGGGATCCAAACGGCTATCACACATGTTCTCCAGACATCAGGCTTGCCTCCTCAGCGGATTAGCTTGGCGATGCTGGGCACCACGCAGGTCACCAACGCCATTATTGAACGTCGTGGATTGAGCCGCGTCTTGGCTATGCGCATAGGCGCCCCGGCAACCACCGGCGTGAAGCCGTTGGCCTCTTGGCCGGATGACCTGGCGACCTGGGGTCGGGCGCATTCCGTCATTTTGCGTGGGGGTCATGAATTTGATGGGCGGTTAATCGCGCCATTAGACGAGCTGGCTGTCGCGGAGGCTTGCCGTAAGGTCCGGGGTACCGTTGACGCTGTGGCCGTTACAGGCGTCTTCTCTCCAGTCAGCGCTCAGCACGAGGAGCGGGCAGCGGCTATCATCCAAGAAGAATTAGGAGATGTGCCGACCTCCCTGTCCCACCAGATAGGAAGCATTGGATTGTTGGAGCGAGAGAATGCCACAATTCTTAACGCCATGGTGATACAAGTCGCCAAACGCGTCGTCCAGACTTTTTCGGCTGCGATTCGAAACTCTGGCATTTCCGCCGCGCTTTTCTTGGCCCAAAATGACGGCACGCTGATGGAACTCGATTATGCGCAGCAATATCCGATCCTCACCGTGGCTTCCGGACCCACGAACAGCATGCGGGGTGCCGCGTATTTGACTGGTCTGACCGATGCGGTCGTTATCGACATCGGAGGCACCTCGACGGATGTCGGAATCTTAGTCCGGGGCTTCCCCCGCGAATCGGCCGTGGCGGTTGAAGTCGGCGACGTGCGGACCAACTTCCGAATGCCCGATTTGGTCTCTTTGGGTTTGGGTGGCGGGTCTATCGTGCGCGAAACCGCACGGGGGATTACCATTGGACCGGATAGCGTGGGCTACAAAATCATTACAGAGGGACAGGTATTTGGCGGCCATACGCTGACTTTTACGGATGTAGCCGTCAGTCAAGGCAGGGGTCCTCTGGGGGATCCTGGTGTGCTCACTCTCGACGAGGCTTTTGCCCAACAAGCCTATCAAATCGCTGTAAATCGCATAGTGGACGCCATCGCCCAAATTAAGACCAATGCCTTGCCTATTCCCCTCATCGCGGTGGGCGGTGGGAGTTTCACCTTGCCGGATGCACTCCCCGAGGCTTCCCACATTGTTCGGCCGCTCCATTACGAAGTGGCTAATGCCATTGGAGCGGCCATGGCCCAAGTTAGCGGACGTGTCGATAAGATCTATAACATGGAAGGCCGCAAGCGGGATGAGGTCTTGGCCGAAGCGGAAGCGGCGGCACGTGCCGAAGCCGAGGCTGCTGGTGCGGCACCGGATAGTTTGGTCTTGGTCGACGTGGAGGAATTGCCGCTAAGTTACCTGCCAGGAAACGCGACGCGCATTCGCCTGACGGTGGCGGGCACATTGCGGGCTTGGGAGGAGTTGAAAGCCGAGTCATGAAACTGACATCTATCGGAATTGAAGAAATTCGGGATATTGCTCGGGGGGCTGCGATTTTGGGTTGCGGAGGCGGAGGCGATCCGGAAATTGGACGATTGATGGCGGAGGCAGCCATTGAAGAGTTGGGTCCAGTCACCATTGTCGATCCGCAGGACATCGCCGATGACAGTTTCATTTTAGCCTCCGCGATGATGGGGGCACCGACCGTGGTGATCGAGAAAATTCCGCGCGGCACAGAGCCTTTAGCCGCCTTCCGCCGAATCGAAAAAGAACTTGGCAAATCGGCAGATGCAGTCTGTTCCATGGAGTGTGGGGGCCTTAATAGCACGATTCCCATTCTGGTAGCAGCCCAGACGCGCCTTCCGCTGCTCGATGGGGACGGCATGGGACGCGCCTTCCCCGAATTGCAGATGGAGACGTTTTCCGTCTATGGTGTGCCCGGTACCCCGGCGTGTGTCGTGGATGAGGACGGCAACACAGTGATTTGCGAAGCCAGTTCGGACGTTGAGATGGAGTGGCTTTTACGTGGTGTGACGATCCGGATGGGCGGGGCGGCGTATCTCGCTCATTACCCCATGTCGGGAGCCGATTTCAAGCGCACAGCGGTGCGTAATACCCTCACGCTAGCATTCGAATTAGGTCGAGCCGTGCGTGTGGCCCGGGCTGGTCAGAACGATCCCGTCAAAGCCGTAGGGCAAACATTTCACGGTACGGTCTATGGTGACGTGACGGAGTTGTTCCGGGGCAAGGTGTTCGACGTGCAACGCGAAACGCGCCGGGGCTTTGCCCTGGGCAAAGCCACCGTTAATGGAGCCGATGAGTTTGATGGCAGCATCCTCACCATCTCCTTTCAAAACGAAAACCTGGTCGCTTGGCGCGATGGGAAGGCTGTGGCTACCGTTCCGGATCTCATCATCTTTCTTGACCCGGAAACCGGGGAGGCCATCCCGACCGAGCGCTTGCGCTATGGACAGCGAGCAGCCATCCTGTGCGTGGCAGCTCCACCGATTATGACCTCATTAGAATCTTTGGCGGTATGGGGCCCCCTGGCATTTGGCTATACCGGACTGGACTATTGGTCCATCCGGATCGCACGAACGTCTCTTGTATCGAAGTTATCCTAAACTCCTTGGAGGTATTTTAAATGGACCTAACATTGCGCAACGGGCTGATTATCACCGCCACGGACACTTTTCGCGCGGACATCGGTATTGAAGGGGACCGGATTGTCGAAATTGCCGCCAACCTGCCCCCCGGCCGGACTGATTTTGATTTAGGGGGCAAATGGATCGTCCCGGGCTTTATTGATGTTCATACCCATTTCGACGCGTATCTGGCTCCCTATGCTATGCACAGTCCAGATGATTTTGAAAGCGGGACGCGTCAAGCGGCGTGTGGTGGCGTGACCTCAGTGGTCGACTACGCCTTTCAGTCGACGGGTGACACGTTGCATGATGCCGTTTCTCAGTGGGACGACAAGGCACGCGAACGCTGTTACATCGACTACGGATTTCATACCGTCGTGGTCGACCCCCGAGCGGATGTGTTGGCGGAAATGGCCGATATGGTTCAGGATGGCTACCCAAGCTTTAAAGTGTTCATGATGCGGGGGTTTGGGGACCTTAATGACCGGGCTTTATATGAGATCCTGAAGCATTCCAAGAACGCCGGAGGCATTGTGACCGTTCATGCAGAAAATGGGGACATTGTCCAAGCCCGGTCAGAAGAATTGTTTAAAGCCGGCCGGCGGGCTCCTCACGAAGTGCCTTATGCTATGCCTCCGGAGGCTGAAGGCGAGGCCACCCAACGCATTATCACCCTAGCCGGGCTAGCAGACAATGCCCCCGTGTATATCGTTCATCTGTCGAGTATTTCTGCGTTGGAAGCGGTCCGCATCGGACGTCAATCTGGCCAGCAAGTCTATGCGGAAACCCGGCCGACCTATTTGCTCTTAGACGACAACTATTATGCCAAACCCGCTGCTGAGGCAGTACGGTATATGGCGTCACCACCTTTTCGTTCCCGCGATCATGTGGAGGCTCTATGGAATGGGCTCCGGATTGGGGATTTGCAAACCGTCGCCAGCGACCATACCGCTTGGAACTTCCATGGGCAAAAAGAACTAGGCATCAATGATTTTACCCGCATGCCGCCGGGCATTCCCGCCGTCGAAACCATGGGCCCCTTGTTATTTACATTTGGTGTGCAAACGGGACGCATTACGATCAATAAATGGGTAGAAGTCTTAGCAACCAACCCCGCCAAATTATTCGGACTGCATCCGCGTAAAGGCACCATTGCGGTAGGGGCTGACGCGGATCTCGTGGTTTATGATCCTAAGCGGTCGGTGACCCTGTCCAAAGACGTCACCCACTCGGCCGTCGATTATGAGCCCTATGACGGGTTTGAATTGACGGGGTATCCCATCTTGACATTTTCCCGCGGGACTTTAGTCATGAAAAATGGGGAACTCATGGTGCAACCGGGACATGGACAGTTGCTACGGCGAAACCGGTTTACTTCTCTGTAACACAGAGGTGCTACATGGGCACAGGTGAGGAATCCAAAACCAGGGGGAACATTACCTAAATGAGCTGGTACTTGACAAAAGATGATTTGATTCCCATCGCGTTAGGCGCCGCAGTGTTGGGAACGGGGGGAGGCGGGGATCCTTATATCGGGCGCTTGCTCGCCGAAGAAGCCATTGCTGAGAAGGATCTCCTCGTAATGGATGTTGATGAAGTGGCGGACAGTGAATGGGTGATCCCGATTGCTGCTATGGGAGCCCCTACGGTCCTGTTGGAGAAAATTCCAGCGGGACCGGAACCGATTATTGCATTTCAAGCCTTGGAAAAGGAACTGGGGATCCGAGCTCAGGCTGTTTGTGCCATGGAAGCGGGAGGAGTGAACAGCATGGTGCCCTTGGCAACCGCGGCCCACCTGAATCTACCGGTGGTGGATGCTGATGGCATGGGACGCGCCTTCCCTGAAGTCTACATGGAGACCTTTCATATTTATGGATTGAGCGGGACCCCTGCTTGCGTGGTCAATGAGTGGGGCGATGTGGTGACGTTTCGCGCGCACACCAATCAGACATTGGAACATTACGCGCGGGCGGTCACCATCAGAATGGGAGGCCATGCTTTTCTCAGTCATTTCGCTATGCAGGGTACCGACTTGAAACGTACTGCGGTACGGGGCACTTTAGGCTTTGCCAAGCGCCTGGGAGAAGCGGTACTGCGGGTCGAGAAAACGCATAGAGACCCCATTGCCGCATTGCTCAAAGCCGCACGCACCCCGCCGTATGGGGGGGCTGATATTATCTTTGTAGGCAAAATCGTGGATGTCCAGCGTCGTACCAGTGGCGGGTTTGCGCGCGGTCGGGTTCTCATTGATGGAACGGACGATTATTTCACGAGGCGGATGAGGATTGAATTTCAAAATGAAAACTTGGTGGCCGTGATGGATGAGCGTCCTGTAGTCACCGTACCAGACCTCATTACGGTCCTCGATCGGGAGAACGGGACCCCGATTACCACCGAGTACCTGCATTACGGGCAACGGGTAACCGTGTTGGCGATTGCGGCCCCGCCTATCATGAAGAGCCCTGAGGCGCTTCTCGTGTGGGGTCCCGAGGCCTTTGGCTATTCCTATCCTTATTTAGAGCCTCATTTCATTAGAGCCAACAATCCAGAAATCGAGGGGCGATAGAATGTTTGATGGGACAGAGCTCTTAATCGAACGGCTAACATGGCCAGACATTGAATCTGCATTGGCTGACGGGTATCGCACGTGTATTATCATGGCCGGATCCATCGAGCAGCATGGGCCGCAGCTTCCTCTCATAACCGATACGGTCATCGGGCAGGAATTAGCGCTGCGGATCGCCAAGAACCTCGGAAAGACCCTGGTTGCCCCCGTCATCGCCATTGGGATATCTGACCACCATATGGCCTTTTCCGGTAGTTTGACCATTGCGAGCGACACCCTTATTGCATTGATTGTCCAATATGGAAAAAATCTAATCTCGCATGGGTTTACCACCGTATTAATATTATCGAGCCACGGGGGAAACTTTGAAGCTGTCGGGAAAGCAGCCATTCACGTGCAGGAATCGGTAGAACCCGAGCCCCGGGTGGTGGCGATTGACGATTTCCAGGCGTATTTTTTGGAGCAAAACCGTCCTGTTACTCAATGGGGTCGTACACCAGAACAGGGCGGCCAGCACGCCGGATTTGCAGAAACAGCGATGATGCTCGCCTTGTGCCCGGAATTGGTGCGCCTTGACCGGGCGGAGGTCGGCTATCTGAAGCCGATTAATAAAGAGGCCTTGTTTGCTCGGGGAGTTCGTTATTTTTCTCCAACCGGGGTCTTAGGGGATCCTCGAGGAGCCACAGCGGAATATGGCGAGCTGTTATTGGATCATTTGGCCACGTTTCTAGTGGACGCCATTAGACAGAAACTCAGTGGTTCAGGGGTCACCTTTTAAAAAGAATGGCGAACCACTGGTCGCCTTCACATGTGGCATCTGATGGCCCCGTTGGGCTCACGTCGAGGCCGTTTGGGTGTCAATCCCGGGGTAAAAGTTGGTTGCATCATAGACCACCGTCGAGAGGTCCACGTGGAATTCTTCCACCAGTTGTCGGCACAGGGCCCGCTCGGCCTCGCGGATGCGATCCGCCGTCAAGTAGGTCATATGGTCCCAACAGTGCTGGCTGCGCAGATCCGCGTCGCGAATCGAAAAATCGTGATAAAGCGCGGTACGTCG
>DAHWJO010000142.1:0-8688 GCA_027344105.1 Sulfobacillus sp. | reverse complement strand
TCATTGCAGACGCGCGTGAGAGCAGACTTGAATCCGGCCTCATGGGTGCCGCCTTCATGGGTGCGGATCGTGTTGGCAAAGGTGAAGAGGGTTTCGTTGTAGGTGTCGTTGTACTGCAGCGCCACATCCAGCATCACACCGTCTCTGACCCCGGAAAAGGAAATGGGTGGAGAGTGGAGGACTTCCCGGCTCAAGTTGAGATATTCGACAAAAGAAACAACCCCACCTTGAAATTGAAACTGGATGATCCTTCCCGTCTCTTCTTCTTCGAGGGACAAAAAAACACCGGCGTTGAGAAAGGCTTGTTCCCGCATGCGGTTGGCTAGAATATCAAAAGAAAAATGAACATCTTCGAAGATCTCGGCATCCGGACGGAAAATGACTTCAAAGCCCGTCTCCGCCGTCTTGCCGGCTGGGGTAACTCCATCCAGAGGCTGGCCCTTGGAATAGTGTTGAACAAAAATACCGCCGCCAAAGCGGCTGGTCGCCGTCAGTTCCGAGGAGAGGGCGTTGACGACAGAGAGTCCCACACCGTGCAGTCCGCCGGATACCTTATACCCGCCACCGCCAAATTTGCCTCCCGCATGCAAGAGAGTCAGCACGACCTGCAAAGTGGGAATTCCGGCCTTGGGATGCATGCCGGTAGGGACTCCCCGGCCATTGTCCCGGACGCCGACGCGCCCGTCGCGGTACAACGTGACCCAGATATGATCGCAGACCCCGGCTAAAGCTTCATCGATGGAGTTGTCGATAATTTCATAAACCAAATGGTGGAGACCCCGCGGGCCCGTAGACCCGATGTACATTCCTGGGCGTTTGCGAACCGCCTCAAGACCTTCCAGTACCTGAATATCGCCTTCGTTGTAACTTCCCGGACGGGAGTCTTCCGTCATCAGTGGTGGATCCTCCTTACACTAGTCACAGGCAAAAATGCCCTATATTTCAGTATACCACATGCCGGCTGCCGCTTCCCCGCCGCCTTTGGCGGCGCGCTTGTATAGGGTCGTGGCGGAAATGCTGGAAAGCACGATACCGGTTGCGGTGAGTATGAGTGTCTTCGCTTCGGATAGATCTCCGCTGAGGGCGCCGTCGCCATTCAGCCGGTGTACCATCTGACGGACCTCGGGAGACTGGTCCATCAGATTCTTGTTGAGGATGGCAACAATGCTTCGCGTCTCGATCATCGTGTCATGGCCAATATGCAAGTACACCGGACAGCTCCTCTCTACCGCCTGCGATCAGGCTTGCGGTTGGCGATCTTGTGCGCAGATGCTGCAGAGCTTGTAGGGTTTCAGCACGGGACTCCCGCAGCGCGCACAGGACTGGTAATCACCCGACAGCCACAGCTCTGCGGCGTCCTCATAATTGTGCTTCACGTGATCTAATAATACTCCCAAGTCCTGGGTTCGCGGGCGGATTTTGCCGACCCGCATGCTCAGTTCACCGGCGTTCCTCAGCAGTGCGGCAGGACGAAACGCCCGTAGATTGACGCGGGTGCGGATTTCCTGAACAAAATCGGTGTGCAGCTCCATGTTGATTTTGGTGATGAGTTCGGGAATGAAAAACTGCAACTGCTGGGACCAGGAAGATGAGGTTACCGCAATGGTCAGCACCTTGGGTTTATAGCCCAAAATGCGCGTGCGGTTGGCAACAGTGTCCCCTGCAACGGTGCGCCAGCTCGTTTCGAGGATCCATAAGGACTTGGCAGGCTGCAGTGAGTACTGCTCTACGAGTTTGTCCAACACTTGGCGCAATTCTTCACTATTGTGCGTCATCATACCCGCCTTGTAAACAGACCCTGGTCGACAGTGTAGATCCATGGCTCGAGGTTTTCGAAATTTCTGGCCTCAGTGTCTGTCACGATGGTCTGGGGATGGCTGGAGGCGATGAAGGCCAAGAGCCGGGATCTTTTTTGGGGGTCCAGCTCCGATAACACATCGTCAAGCAGCACTAGCGGCATGAGGCCGGTCTCCTTTTCGAGCATATGGTAACTCGCGAGTTTGAGGCTGAGAGCGATGGCGCGGTGCTGTCCTTGGGAGGCGTAGTCCGCAGCGGCGACGTGGTTGATAGTAAGAGTTAAATCGTCGCGGTGGGGACCGACAAGGGTGGTCTGGCGGATCCGCTCGTCGCTTCTGCGGGCTTCCAGGAGATCCTGGTAGGATTGGACCGTAGAGATGCTTCCGGGCGAGCCGCCTTCCTTCAGGGCGCAGTCCAGGGTCAAACCGGTAAGCTGGGCAAAAATTTCTCGAGCGCCAGGGACGATTTGCGTCACGATTTCCCGGCGCCTCTGCCAGAGATATAGGCCGGATTCTGAAAGCACTTGGGTGAAATCGGGCAGCGTTGGCCACAGCCGTGCGTCTTTGATCACGCGGTTTCGCTGCAGCAATGCCCGGTGGTACTGGCGGTAAAGACGCAGATAGCGGGGGTCGACCGAAGCCAGCAGCCAGTCGAGAAACCGGCGCCGGCCTTTGGGGGACCCTTTGGACAGCTGCACATCGTCAGGAGAGAAGATGACAACAGGGAAAATCTGCCCCTGGTGCTTTTTGTGCGGCGGGATCTTGGTGACCTTGTGGGTCAAGGTCACCAAGCCCGATGGGGGGGATTTGAGGACCGCAGTCACCGCAGCGAAATCGCGGGACCAGCCGACCATGTCCTGGTCGGATGCAGACCGGAATGACGCCCCCGTCATAGCGACGTGGATCGCTTCCAGGGCATTGGTCTTGCCTTGGCCGTTGTTTCCCACCAGGAGTGTCAGCTGTGGCGATAATTCCAGCGCCGTATCTCCTAGATTGCGAAAGCCTCTGACGGTGAGCGAGTGAAGGGCCATTTAGACCAACTGCCGCAACGGGAGCAGAATGTGGAAATACTGGGCGCCCTCGGCCTCCATGATGCGTGCCGGAGACTGCAACCCGGAAAATTCCATAATCGCTTCATCCGCGTCGAAGGACTTGAGAGCGTCTAGGATATAGGCAGGGTTGAACAGGATATCTACGGGCTGCCCTTGGGTCTGGCACTCGAGAGTTTCCTGGGCCTGACCTATTTCCACGGCCTGCGCTGAGAGTTCGATAATGCCGGTGTCGAGCCGCAGCCGCAGGGGAGTAGAGCGTTCTTTTGCGGCAATCAGATTGACGCGTTCGACTGAACCCCGGAATTCTGATATGCGGGTTCGGCACTGGGCGATGAATTCCTGGGGAATGACACGGTCATAGTCCGGGAATTGCCCGTCCATGAGTCGGGCGGTGAAGACAACTCCCGGGACGGCGAGTTGGATCAGCCCAGACCCTAGGGTGACCGTGATGGGTTCTGAGTTATTAAGCCGGGAACCTTCGGTAAGCACCTTGGGCGAGAGCACAATTTCTCTCTCGGGACCGCGGTAGTCGGGTATTGCGACCCAGCTGTGCGAGAGGCGGCTGCCGTCGGTGGAGACCATCACCAAGCGTCCGTTTCCCAATTTGACGTAGACGCCTTTGAGAATGGGGCGGCTGTCGTCTTTGGATGTGGCGAAGAGCTGTTGCCGGCTCAGGGTGGCCAGGGTGCCAGGGGGCAGCTCGATCCGCGCCTGGTCCGTGTCCAAAGTAGGGAACAGGGGAAGGGTATCGCGCCCGAAGCCGTTGATGACCGCTCGGTTGCGGCCATAGCGGATGGTGGTGCGGCCGCTGGCTTCTTCCGTCGATAACTCGAAAGTGGCCGTGGGCAGCCGCTGAATCAGGTCGGTGAGAGTCGATGCGGGGAGCACGACGAAGCCTGGTTCCTGGACGTCGCAGGGAATTTCAGCCAAAATATGGCTTGAGAGGTCAGTGGCTGAGACCGTTAAGCGTCCGTGATCGGCGTTAAGTTCAATGCCGGTGAGGATGGCCATGGTGTTTTGCGGTTGAATGACCCGGACGACTTGCTGTAGAGCCCGTGCAGTTTGATCTTGGGCCGCGCTGAATCGCATGAAAGTACCCTCCTTGAGCTCTCTAATCGCCGCTAGCAGCGTGCGTTATGGTTATGAGTCTTTTTTTTTAATCTTTTTCCCGTAGTCGTAATAAGGGGTGGGGATAATCCGGATAAGTGCCCCAAAGCCTTACGGTTCGCGGGAATCCGACGGCAAAATTCCTGCATAACATCTGAATCGACACGGGGAGAATTGGGGACGGTTTCGGTGTCGGCTGCCGCGCCTGTGCATTACCTGCAAATGGTCCACAGTCTAGTCCCCGGTTGCGCACCGGTTGTCCCCACCCTTTTCAGCGCGATTTGAGCCGTTTCGATATGGCGTCGAGTATTTGGGCAAGCTGGGCATCCTCACGCCGCTCGCGGTCGATTTTTTCGCATGCGTGGATGACGGTTGTGTGGTCGCGGCCGCCAAATTCCTCGCCGATGCGCGGCAAACTGGCATCGGTGAGGTGCCTGGAGATATACATGGCCACCTGTCTGGGAAAAGCCACCGCCCGGGTGCGCTTTTTGGCCTTGAGATCTTCGACCCGCATTTCAAAGTGCTTGGCCACTTCTTCTTGGATGAGCCGGATTGTGATGGCCTTGGGACGGGAGTTGGGGATGACGTCCTTCAAAGCTTCCATCGCGAGTTCGGCATTAAGCGCTTGCCGCGTGATCGACCCATAGGCCATGACCCGGATGAGCGCGCCCTCCAGTTCTCTGATGTTGGTGTCGATCCGCGCAGCGATAAACTGGAGCACGCTGTCGGGAACTGACAAGTCCTCCAACTGGGCCTTTTTGGCGAGAATTGCGATGCGGGTCTCAAGGTCGGGGGGTTGAATATCGCTGATGAGCCCCCATTCGAATCGGGACCGGAGCCGTTCTTCCAGGGTGGGAATGTCCTTCGGTGGCCGGTCGCTGGAAATGACGATTTGCTTGTGAGCTCCATGCAGGGCCTCAAAGGTGTGAAAAAATTCTTCTTGGGTGCGTTCTTTGCCGGCCACAAACTGAATATCGTCGATCAGGAGGACATCGATATTGCGGTAACGCTGGCGGAAACGGACCATTTTGTCATCGCGAATCGCATTAATCATTTCGTTGGTGAAATTTTCGGATGAGACATACAAGACGCGCGAGTCGGCATTGGACGACAGAACTTGGTGGCCAATGGCGTGCATCAAGTGAGTTTTGCCCAGACCGACCCCGCCATAGAGAAACAGAGGGTTGTATGCCCGGGCGGGCATTTCGGCCACAGCTTGGCAGGCGGCGTGGGCAAACCGGTTGGACACCCCGACGACAAAGGCCTCAAACACGTACTTTGGGTTGAGGCGCGTATGAAATTCGGATTCGGCGGGCTCGACCGGTTCGCGCGGGGCAGGCCGCGGCGGCTGGGGCTTTGGAATCGGCACCGGCTTTTCTTCGTAAACACTTTCCGAAGATTTGGGAGTGAGCACCAGGTGCACTTCAATGGGACGCCCGGCAGATTTCGTCAAGACATCGCGGAGCAGCCCGGCATACCGGCTGGCGATGATCTGGCGGACAAAATCGCTGGGCACGGCCAAATCCAGGACCCCGTCATCAAGCGAGAGGGGAAAGACTTGCCGCACCCACGTCTCCATACTTGGTGTGGATAACTCGCTTTCCAGTCGGGCTACGGTATCCGCCCACAGACCTTCTAAACCGACTTCCAGCATGAAACAATTCCCCCTAATATACACAAGAAGTCCACAAAGTTATCCACAGATTGTTGATAACTTTCCTATAAATAATGAATGCCCCCGCACGCGGAGGAGTGGGTTTTATCATAACAAATTCGGACAGGGCTCTCAATGAACTGGGGAGGCAAAACAGGGCCTGTGGAAAAAATCCCTTTCTTGACCTTGAGGGCGGGGGTGACTATAATTAAAACCACATTTGCGCGAGAGTCGGGGGGTGACTAAATTATGAAGCGTACTTTTCAACCGAACCGTCGACACCGGGCTAAAGTTCATGGTTTCAGAAAACGCATGTCCACAAAGGCCGGCCGCATGGTAATCAAAAGGCGGCGTCAAAAAGGCCGCAAGCGTTTGGCTGGCTGATAATGGCTAAATTTCAGAGGCTTAAGAGGCGGTCCGAGTTTGGCCGGGTTTTCAAGTTTGGACGCACGGTAGGCGATCGGTATATTGTCCTGTTTATTCTTCCCAATGGCGGCGGAGAAGGACGCATCGGCTTTACGTCACAGCGATCAGCGGGCTCTGCGGTCAAAAGGAACAGGATCCGTCGCCGTATGCGTGCACTTTTTTCACTTTTTGCGGGAAATGTGACGTCCTGCGGAGATGTGATTGTACTGGGCAAGAAGCCGGTGCTTACAGAAGACTGGGACCGCCTTGTGCAGTCGATGAGGCGGTTGCTGATCAAGGGCGGTTGCATGGATAAACGGCTGTGATTTCGAAGGCAGGCGTATGCGGATGAAGACGGTGGTTATTGGGCTGATTCGTGTCTATCAGAAGTATATATCTCCTATGACTCCCCCCAGTTGCCGATATACGCCAACCTGCTCGCAATACGCGGTGGAAGCCGTATCGAAGTATGGGGTGCCCAAGGGCGGTTATATGGCGGTCAAGCGTGTATTGCGGTGTCATCCCTTTCATGAGGGAGGCTACGACCCTGTCCCATAGTTGGTTAAGGAGGCTGTAAATGGCTATTTGGGGCGGATTTTTGAGTATAATCCGTGGTGCCTTTGTCCTGTTCACGGGGTGGACCCATAACTATGTGTTGGGGATTATCCTGTTGACCCTGCTGGTGCGGTTGGTGCTGTTGCCGCTGGGCGTGTATCAGGCTCGGTCCATGCAGAAAATGGCCAAAGTGGGACCGAAACAGCGTGAGCTGCAGAAACGGCATAAGGGAAATCCGCAGCAGCTGCAGAAGGAACTGGCATTGCTGTACAAAGAAGAAGGCGTTAATCCCGCATCGGGATGTCTCCCCCTTCTGCTCCAGATTCCGGTGATGTACGGGCTGTTCGATGTATTGGAACGGTTTCATTATGTATATCACAACTATGGAT
Source organism: Sulfobacillus sp. (assembly GCA_027344105.1). Classification (GTDB taxonomy): domain Bacteria; phylum Bacillota; class Sulfobacillia; order Sulfobacillales; family Sulfobacillaceae; genus Sulfobacillus. Next base: position 1,730 of record DAHWJO010000142.1, on the reverse strand, counting down.
TTTGGGTGTGGGAGAATTTGTCCAAGCCGGATCCAACGTATATTTTGCCGGTGCTGGTTGCCATCAGCACGTTCTTTATGCAAAAGCAGACGATGCAGATGACCCCGCAGCAGCCGGGGATGGAACAGAGCCAGAAGATGATGCTGTGGATGATGCCTATTGTGTTTGGTTATGTAGCATCGCGGTTTCCGGCGGGGCTGTCCGTATACTATGTAATTTCCAACCTGTTTCAATTGGGACAGACGACATGGCTTTTGCGCAAGCCGCTTAAAGATGCGTCGGGCGGCGGAGCCCAGGCGACGCATTAAGATGACGGAAGACCGCGCTGAAGCGCGGTTTTTGCTTGTTTAGAGCATAAGGAGAAGATGACGTGATAGAGATTCCCGAGTGGGTGCGGCCAGATATGGCCGACCGAATTCAGCAGGGCGGCTATGAGCCACAGCTGAACAGACTCACGCAATTGCTTTTGGATGCGCCGATGAATGTGACGGGATTTCGCACGGCGGAGGATTTGTGGCTGCATGGGATCTTCGATGCGGTGTGTTCCGTCCAGGAAATCGATATGTCTTTGGTGCATGAGGCGGTGGATGTGGGTAGCGGCGGCGGATTTCCGGGTATGGTGCTGGCCATTCTGTTTCCGGACATTGAGTGGGTGCTGATTGAGTCGCGGGTTAAGCGGGCGGAATATCTGGAGTTGATGGGCGGGGCGCTGGATCTGGAGAATGTCACCGTATTTGCAGAACGTGCGGAAGACATGGTGCAAAGTGACGCGTCATGGCGGGAAGCAGCCGAGTTGGTCACGGCGCGGGCGGTCGGGCCTTTGTCTGTGGCGGCCGAGCTGAGCGTCCCATTCATCAGCGTAGACGGATTCGGTATTTTTCCGAAAGGCGCCTCACAGGCGGCCGATGAAGTGCGGGTTGCCAAATCGCTCTGCAAAAAACTGGGAGCGGAGGTGGCAAAGATTTCAGATCCCTACGGTGTCAATCAAAATTCACGGATTATCACCCTCAAGAAAATTCACCCCACCCCGGTGGTCTATCCCCGAAAGGCCCGCTACCTTGGGGAACACAATTAACGTCTGAGAAGACACATGGGGCTTACGGCCGGGCTGCATCTGTCCGCGGGCGTCACATAGTGTGTGTGGGCCTGGCTGGGGAAATGGGGACGGGCTTACGGGCCGGGGCGCACATCGTTTATAATTTGTGGTAGGGCGTGTAGGGGGGTTAAGAACCCGGCATCAAGGACAGCGGGCATCCTTTTCCATAGCCGTTACCGAATCCGAAGCAACAGGAGGCGCCGTTTTATGGGCCGAATCATCGCTGTGGCCAACCAAAAGGGCGGGGTCGGCAAAACGACCACGGTGATCAATCTTGCCGCATACCTGGCCGATTCCGGGAAAAGGGTGCTTGCGGTGGATATCGACCCGCAAGGAAATACCACCACGGGACTGGGAATTGAAAAGCAAACGGTTGATGTGTCGATTTATGATGTGATTTTGGACGGGCAGCCTTTGATGGAAGCATTAATGCCGACAGATGTCGTGGGTCTGCATTTGGTTCCTGCAACCATGGACCTGGCTGGGGCGGAAGTGGACCTGTCGCAGGTATCGCACCGGGAGATGCGGCTGAAAGAATCTCTGCGGCCGATAAAGGACCGCTACGACTATATTTTTATCGACTGCCCGCCGTCCCTGGGCTTGTTGACCGTGAATGCCCTTTGCGCGGCTGACC
>DAHWJO010000141.1:2526-8729 GCA_027344105.1 Sulfobacillus sp. | reverse complement strand
TGATAGGAATACTGCCATGGCTCTCGGCTCCCCATTTCTTGATGATGACCCTCCTATTGTACAAGATAGGAGCGGGTCTGGGAGAATTCTTTAGGCCCTCTTCGGTGGATCGTCAGGAATACTGCTGCCATGATACGGCGAGCCGTGCAGTAATGAGGGGGTTGGACGCCGAGGGCACATCATCCGCCACCTCCATCAGCAGCGCCCCCTGAGCCCAGTCGAGGCGGGACTGTATCCCTTCGGTGGGGGTGATGGCCACTACGAACAGCCCGGAATAGCCGGGCAGAAAGTGCGTGTGCAGATAACGGATGAGGGGGGTCGCTGCCGCCTGTTCGGCACGGCTGCTGCCGCCTTTGACTTCCAGAGTCCACTCGCCCTCGTGCCAGAGGAGAACAGGTCCGTGGGACAGGGCCTGGCTGGCAACGAGAGTGCTTGACGGGTACTGGAGACCCGGAAGTCCGGTGGCCAAAGACACGGGGTGCGGGTGTCCGGCAGGCTGGCGCCAGTACAGATTGCCGGATTGCAGCAAGGAGGCGGTGGGAGCTTGGGCGCTGACCTCCGTAACATGCCACGACGCGATGGGGGCGGGCTCGATCAGGTCTTGGGCGATTTCGGGGCTGTTGACGGGGTAGCACTGCTGTGTCTGCCAGATGCTCACACTGTACTGGCTTAAGCTGCCGTGGACTGTCGCCGTGGCTGACAGCCCGGCAAGGGGGCTGTGGGGAATTTTGGCCGGACCGAACAGGGGCAGCGCAATTTTCCCGGCGTCAGTGTGCAGAGCCTCCTGAATGAGGACATGGGAAGACGCCAGGCCCGCAATGTTTTCAATTTGCGCGAAATGCCAGGTGTTGCCGCCATTCTCGGTATCATACACGGCATCGAGGTGTGCTTGGGACAGCGGGGCAAAAATCTGGCCATCGGCTGGCGATGAAAAGTGGATGACGGGGGCGGCATCGCCAGGCCAGAATGATGAGGGCAGATGGGCCGAGGTCTGTGTCCAGAGCTTTCCCCCGTCCCCAGTGCGGTAAACCAGCAAGGTGGGCTGCATAGCGCTGAGCTCGGCGATGAAGCCCGTGGACGGGCCGACAAAGTCCATGGCGGCATTGCCGGCGGTGCGCGGGAATGTTGGGGAGCCGGCGGACCAGTGCGAGGCATTTTGCAGCGACCACTGCTTCCCGTGATCGGAAGAATGAAATAGATAGAAGCTCTCCTGAGATGCCGCGGCATTGCCGGATGCAAGAAACCATCCTTGCTCCCCTGCGTACGATGCGGTCCCCGCGTCATCACCCGCCAGCCGGTGGACGGCTTCGGTGGAGGTGGCGGGGGCGGGGTGCCGCCATGTCCGCAGAATAGCGGCCGCGGTTTTGCTGTCAGCGGGGGGCACGTGGACACTCAGCACAATAAGCTGCCCGGCCTGCGTCAAGACAGTTTCAGAGATGCTGCCAGAGCTGGCCGACCCGGTGTCCAGGAGAAAAGGGTGCGCCCAACTGCTAGTATTGAGGGGCAGCCAGAGGCCGCCCTTTGTGAGGCTGGCCGTGAGTTCGGTGACGGAGGCAGATCCTGACGGCCCCCCCAGAGTCACACTGCGGGAAGTCTGGTCGCTGGGGGACCAGGAAGCCGGGACGTCCAACTGCGTGGAAAAAATATTCACCGATTTGAATCCGGCGGGAACCAATGGCGCACGGTGGGTGAAGCGCACGAATTCCTCATGCGCTGAAGCCGGGGCATGATGGGCCCTGGATGCGGCGCCCGATATCAAATTGCCGCATCCGGCGGCGGATAGGGCGAGGGCTACTCCCGCCAGTGCCAACCCCAGTCTCAACTGCATGCTGTCAAGTCCCTCCAGGCTCAGTGCAACTCCATTTTATGGTTAAAACGCCGCTGGTTGCAAAAGGTTTCATCCCAGAGCGCAAACTTGAGCAAAAAGTGGGAAAATCTTTAGGATTTGCGCCGAGAGAGCGGGACTGGCGGAATATGGGCTACTATAGAGGCCAGAAGAGCACAAGCCAAGGGAGTGGAGACATGGCCAAAAGCGAGGGCCGGATTTTGGCCAGAAATACCGTGGGGAGACTGCTGGCTTTTCACCGGGACCCTTTGGGGACACTGGGCCAGATTGCCAGGGACCAGGGCCCAGTCGCCCGGTTCCGCATGGGAGCGTGGGCTTTTGCGCTGGTCAGCGGTGGGGCCGAGGTGCAGGAATTGCTGAATAAGAACGGCAAAGACCTGCAAAAGGGGCCGGGCATGGACAGCAAAAACCCGCTGATCGGGCGGGGGCTGCTAGTGGCCGGGGGTGAGCTGTGGAAGGCGGAAAGACTGGCGGTGCAGCCGCTATTTGACCATCAGCGCCTCAAAACTTACGGGGCGCAGATCACCCATGCGGCTGTTGAGTACCGTGAGCGGTTTTCCCAAAACGCGGTGCCTGTGTCCGTTGATGGGGACATGCTGGCGCTGACGCTGAAGGTCGTGCTGAACACGCTGTTTTCCGCCGATGATACTTCGGAAGCATTTCAGAATATTTCCCAAGCTGTGCAGACAGTGATGACCTATTTTTACAAGCGGTCGCGCAGTGTTGTGCGGTTCCCCTACTCCTGGCGGGTGCCGGGCACTCTGGCCTACCACAGGGCTGCGGACAGCGTGACGCAGTGGATGGAAGACATTCTCAGAGAGTCCCCGCCGAGCTTTCTGGCCGGACGGCTGCAAGGGGCGCTGCCCAAAGACAGCGACGCCGTCTTGCAGTCGGCGCTCACTCTCATCATGGCGGGCCATGAGACGACGGGCCACGCCCTCAGCTGGACTCTGTCTGTGCTGGCGCAGCACCCCGGGGTTCAGCGCCGCCTCCACGCGGAGGTTGACGCCGCACTGGGAGGACAACTCCCCCAGGCGTCCGATGTGGACGCCATGCCCTATCTGCGGGCCGTAATTTTAGAGTCCTTGCGGCTGTACCCGCCGGTGTGGATCATCAGCCGCTCTAATCCGGGGCCAGTGGCTGTTGGGGCCGAAGAATTCGCCCCGCACACGTTCTTTCTGGTCAGCCCGTATGTCAGCCAGCACTTGCCGTCTGAGTTCCCCCGCCCAGAGGTTTTTGACCCCGGCCGCTGGACCGGAGACAGCCTGCTCCGCGGGGCCTACCTGCCTTTCGGCCAGGGCCCGCGCAGCTGCGTGGGACGAGATTTCGCCTTGCTGGAGATGCAGCTCATCTTAGCCACGCTGGCGCAAACTCTGGAGTTCCACGCGGATTTGGCACAGATCTGGCGTCCCGTGCCGCGGCTCAGCCTGGTGCCCCCGAAGGACATGGTGCTGACGGTTGGTCCGAGGGAATCTGGCGGGCGGCCCTGACCGGAAATCAGGGCCGCTTGACTTCTCGGGTGGCACCCCGTATTATATCGATAAACGTCGATGAATTGGAGGCAATCCATGGATCCTGTCATGATTTTCAGGGCTCTGGGACAACCGCAGCGCTATGCCCTGTTTGAGGACCTGCTGCAAGCGCGCGGAGTCTCCTGCTGCTCCGGCATTGCCGCTGAGGAATCCGCGTGCTGTGTGGTGGATTTGACCGCTCGGCACGGACTGGCGCAGTCGACGATTTCACACCATTTGCAGGTGCTCGCAGAGGCCGGGCTGATAAGCGTCGAACGCCGCGGGACGTACCGGGTCTACCAAGTGAATACGGCGGTTTGGGAGGATTTCCGGCAACATCTGGCGGGCATGGCCGTATGTGAAGGGGACGGCCGCATCCCTATGGGACAGGCGGCCGCCGAGTAATTTTTTTTGCGCAGAGGCATCGATATTTATCGATGCATATAAAGGGGGACGCTAAAGATGTCGGAGAGCAGTGACGCAGATTCAATAAGACAGGAACATGCAAGAACGGTTCCGGATGCCGAAACCATCTATGAATCCGTCCGCGAGCGGTATGCAGAGATTGCCCTGAGCTCAGGATGCGGGTGCGGCCCGAGCTGCTGTGACGGCGCGAGCGCTGCGGGCACCTCACTGGAGCTGGGATACGGCCTGGATGATGTCGCTGCAGTTCCGGAAGGAGCCAATATGGGGCTGGGATGCGGCAATCCGCAAGCGATTGCCGCGCTCCAAGCAGGAGAGACCGTGCTGGATCTAGGCAGCGGCGGGGGATTTGACTGTTTTCTCGCCGCGCGCCAAGTAGGTGGAGCGGGCGCCGTGATAGGAGTGGACATGACGCCGGCCATGGTCGCCAAAGCCCGCAGGAATGCGGAGCTCGGACCTTATGAAAATGTCGATTTCCGCCTGGGCGAGATCGAGAATTTGCCAGTTAGGGACCAGAGCATCGACTGCATTATCTCCAACTGTGTGATCAACCTTTCGCCCCATAAAGAACGCGTCTTCCAGGAGGCTTTCCGGGTGCTGAAATCTGGAGGCCGGCTAGCCATTTCCGATATCGTGGCCACAGCGGCGTTTCCTGATGACTTGCGCCAGGACATGAATTTGCTGACGGGCTGCATGGCGGGCGCCTCCCTGACCTGGGATCTCGAATCCGCTCTCAAACGGGCGGGATTTCAGCAGATCAAGATCCTTCCTAAATCGGCCAGCCAGTCCTTTATCAAAACCTGGGCGCCAGGCTCCAATGTCAGCGACTACCTAGTGTCAGCGACTATTGAGGCCGTCAAGCCCTGAACAGTTGAAGCGGTTGTCAAAACTTTATGAAATTCGCAGGGATCTGCGGCTGTGGCGGGGCAGGCGGCGTCCCTGCAGGCTAACGGGGCGCCCCGGCCGTCGACAGATGTCCCGCCCAGCCATAAAATGGAACGATGGCGTAGGGCATGGGAGTCAGGAAAGATCGGAACACTTGCCTGGCGGGCGGATAGTGGCTGCCACCTGCAGATTAGGAAAAATACGGGTATGTTGCGGCGGGCAGGCTCCGGGTGCTATAATCACCAAGTTATAAAAGGCGCACTAATCCATAACATCGCATAGGGGGTGATTGCATGTGGGAAGATTACTTGGAGCAGGCGACAGCGATGATCATGAACAAGTACCACAAGCGGCGGGCCCAGGCGAAAATCCGGCAGCAATTGCTTTCGGTCTGGGCGGAACAGGTCGGGGACGGTGGCGATACCTTTCAGGCTATGCAGACCGCGATGGCTGCACTGGGTGATCCCCGGGACATGGCGGTGAAGCTGGCTGAGCCCTTGCGCCAGCAAAAGGGATGGCTCTGGCTGGTTTCGGTGGCGCAGCTGCTGGCTGGCTTGGGACTTTTGGCCGCCTCTTTCCGGACGGACTCCCTGGCTGACATGGCGCTGGGCCGGGTCTTGACGGCTTGGGGTTTTTTCTCAACCAGTCTCAACAGTTTTCATCACACCGGCCTCAAACAGAACATCCGGCTGGCCATGCGCAACTGGCGTTTCAGCCTGAGCCATATGGCCTGGGCCCAGGGCATTGTGGTGATGGCAACGGCGGCGGTCTCCGGGATGCTGGCGGCAGTGCTGTGCTCCCTGCCCTGGGCAGTGGTGCCGAATACGGTCTTCCACCCGGTGGCGGTATCGGATTCTCTCGGGTTGGCATTGTTTGGCACCGCAGCGTGGGCCCCGTGGTGGCTCTTCCGCAAGCGCTTGCTGACCACTTTTCGGGAAATCACCTGGCAAATCTGGGCCGCATTGACAGCGACTGCCGTGTATACGGTGCTGTTGGTCTGGAACGGCAGTTTTGTTCCGCCGCCTCTGTTCAACTGGCAGCCTGAACTGTTCGTGTTGGGAAGTTTTGTTTCGTTTTTTGCATCACTGCGGATATTTGCGTTTTTTCTCAGCATCAAAGAACGCATTGAACCATGGAGCGATGACGAGATCCGCTCGGCTATCTAAGAGAGCTCAGAGCAAGTGGGTTGCTGCCGGAGCGCATTGCGGCCGGGGAGTGGGAGGCGGTCCTTGCAGTGCCGGAGGGCGCCTTTTTTTTAAGCCAATTCAGCCCGCATAGGCGGGAAGGGGGGCAGCAATGGATCCGGTAGCCGTAGTGGGGGGAGGCCCTGCGGGCATAAGTTGCGCCATTTGGCTCAAGCGTCTGGGACTCGACCCGGTCATATTTGACCGGGGCCGCCTGGGAGGGCAGCTTCACGATATTACCCTGCCGCTGCAAGATGTGCCGGGATTGGGGACGATTGCGGCGGGAGCGCTCGCAGCCAGGCTGGAAGAGCAGCTGCGGTCTTTGCACATACCCGTTAAGGAGGGCAAGGAGGC
>DAHWJO010000141.1:0-2427 GCA_027344105.1 Sulfobacillus sp. | reverse complement strand
GGAGGGCGCCAAATGCCTGCAGCTGAAAATCCAGCGCCATGCGCCCCGCCTGGTCTGCTTTCTCGGCAAAGACATCTACCGCAGCGCCCAGGGACTCAAGTCGGCGGCCAAGGTGTCCTGGGGATACCAGGGACCGGGCCGCTTTGTCGCCCCGAACCCTTCCAGACGGTCCACCTTGGCTTACGGCATGCGGCTCCAGTACTTCCGGGCTCTGGCCAACCTTATACGGTACGGGCCGGATCCTCATGCGTTTCATACAAGACCGCAAAGTGCTGGTGCTCGGCGGGGCTGATCCGCTTGCTGGTAGCCAGGCTGACAATCATGAATACGGCGCCGTTCAGAATCAGGGCGGCGAATCCGGCGTTCATGCCTCCCACCACCCCGTGCCCGCTCAGGAGCAGGGCCGCGTCGGCCGCCCAACCGGCAACCATGCCCCAGAAGGCGCCATACTTGGTGGCTCCCCGCCAGAAGAGTCCGCCGATGACAATGGCGGGAAAGAGCTGGGCAATGAAATCATAGGCTACCAGCAAAATCGCCACCAGCAGAGATGGGGCCCCAAGCGCCAGAAACAAGGCCAGGAATGTCAACGGAAACACCAGCAGCTTAGTGGCCCGGTAGATGCGCCGGTCGCTCTGGGGGCGGTGCTCCGCCCAGACGTTTTTGGCGAGGAGAGACGCCGAGGTCATGATGATGGGACCTGCCGGCACCAGGGCTGCAAAGATGGCGGCCACCACGAAGAATGCGAAGAACGGGGTGGAAAGGAGGCGGCGGGCTAAGATGACGATGACGTCGTTGCCGTTTTGATGGGTGCCGAGTACAAGCAGCGCGCCGAATCCGACAATAATCACCGCGACCTTGACCAGCTGGTACAAAGGCATGAAGACGGCCTGGATCTTCAGCGAGCGCGGGCTGCGCGCGGTATACGCCACCCCAAACCATTGCGGCCACATCCACTGGCCCATTCCCGTCATCAGCACGGTGGTCACCAGCCAGAGCAGCCCGAAGTTTTTGGTTTTTCCGGGAAGGGTCATCACTGGCCCCAGATCCTTGCCAAAGTCGCGGAACATCGGGCCAAACCCGTGAAATTCATGATATGGAAACACAAGGAACAGAGCTCCGAGCGCCACGATCATGAATACGTCTTTCACTACAGACTGCCAGGCATTGCCCCGGATGCCGCCCACGTAAACAGCCGTCGCCAGCACAAAAAATCCCAGGATGTCCGACCACATCACCGATAGGCGGCTGTGGCTGATCACGTGGAAAATGGCTCCCAGCCCGGTGATGTTCAGGTCAATATAGGCGATCATGATGATGGCCGTCGTGAGGGCGACAAACATTCCCAAGGCTCGGGACTGGTAGCGCCCAGCCACGAAGTCGGCCTGGGTGACGTAGCGGAAACGCTTGCCGAGGATCCAGATCAGGGGCAATATCATGAACCCCAGGGAATATGCCACGTCATTAAGGGCGACGTTGTAAAATACCGGACCGCCTTTGGCGTAGGCATATCCCGCCAGACCCTGGAAGGTGAATGCGGTGTAGATTTCTGTGCCAAGCAGGAACCACACGAGCCACGGGCCCATGTTGCGGCGGTTGACGAGCCAGCCGGCCAGTGAGGAGCGTGATTCCCGGGCCCCTGACGCCATGCCGAGCACAGTGAGCAGGGCGACCCCAATGACGGCCGCGGCAATGACAATACCCACGCGTTATTCATCTCCCTTGGGATTTTGGGCTCGATCGGTCAGATACAGAGTTCCCAGGATAACCGGGGTCAGCACGGGCACCAAGGCATACCAGAAGATGATGGCGGGCATACCCAAAATAAAGGGGTAGACCCGGTTAAAGTAAATGACTGGGCCCAACAGGTAGAGCCCCGCCACCAGACCTACGCCAACCAGCCAGTTTCTCATGGCTGTGCGCACAGTAATCACCTCCCCGCCTCTATGGTTATGTGGCGGGGGCATGGCCCGTGTCAGGGGGTTATGGCAGACAGGCGGATAAATCCCTGGGAGGTTTGGAAAATGATGCCGGAGGGGCTTTGGCTGAAGAGGCCGGCAGACTGGGGCAGCGGGTGGAGGTGGCGGGTGCCCCACACCACCAGCTGGCCGGAAGGGGCGAGGTTATTGATCACCAGGTGCTGGCCAGACACGCCAATTTGCGGTTTGAGTCCCGTTTGCCAACGGTACCAGGAGATGCCGCGGGGACTTTTAACGATCACCAGGTAGGCGGGCAGGGCCGTAGGCCGCCTCATCATGACGGCCAAGGTCTGCCCATAGGAGAGAGCATCCACCATCTGCGGCCAGCGGCTGGGACGGAGTGTGGCGACAGGGCTGGGGATCCCGGTCTGGAGGTTTTCCATGATGATGCGCCCCCCATCATCGTAGACAAAGTCCTGGCCGCCGAAAACAAAGGGGTGGTGGCCGGCAT
>DAHWJO010000140.1:0-8748 GCA_027344105.1 Sulfobacillus sp. | reverse complement strand
GGCAGGATCCCGACCGCAATCCTCCTCCCGGCGGGGAGAGCATTAGAGCCGTGGGGCACCGGGTGCTGAATACTCTGTCGGGATTTGCGCGCCCCCGGGAGCGCAATACGCTGACCGTCGCGGCGACGCACGCCGACTGCATCAAGGGAGCGGTCATGGTCATCATGAATGCGGAAGGTCCGGTCGCCAGGCGCCTGATCGTCCCTAATGCAGGCCATGTGCTCCTGCGCTGGTTCGATACAGACGTGTGGACCATCATGCTGTCCTCTCCAGAACATGAACTGTAATTTCCAACCTGCCCGGGACGGACCCGGGCGCAGGCGCTGAGCATTCCTCTCCCACGTTCCGCTTTTGCCGCAAGATATAGCCACTTAAACCAAAGTTTCGGTGCTTTTACCGGACATAGCCCTGCTAGACACTGGCTGTACGGACCAGCCATACCGCCTGGACTTTTTTCCCTGTCTTTCTCTCGCGAAGTCTCCTCCCGGGAGCCTTTACAGGCCCGGCCTGTCGCCGCCGCGCCGTGGGCGAGTGGCACAATGGGAATCGCCTGACAGTCGGCTCCTCCCTTCAAAGCTTCAAAGCTTCAAAGCTTCAAAGCTTCAAAGGAGGGTGTCAGCCCCTGGGCGGGAGTCTTGCGGGGAGTCGCATCTCCTCCGCTTACACCTTCTCAGCCGCTGGCAGACTCCCAAAAATACTCCACAGCGCCCGACACCCGCTGGCGCATAACGGCTCCCGTTGACAGTGTCACCACCGGTTGCGCGGCAATCCACAGACCGTCTAAAAAGACAGGCTGCATCATGAAAGGCCCCCCCTGTTCGTTTTCAGTCCGCCCAATATGGCCACAGGAGCGTCCTGCCTTCCACTGGGGAAGGCGTCCCCCCTGCACGGCCACGATCACACAAGGGAAAGCTCTGTCTGTTTGCTTGCACCGACCTGTGGCCCCGAACCATATAGTTCTTACTATATCGGCAAAAGTAGCCAAATTACAGTCTCACAAAATCTATCAATGTCAAAATCCCACTAATTATCAAATGCGCCGTAAAACCCCTAGCTTGAGCGATGGGGATATAAGGCGTTCGCCGTTAGGCGAATCTTTGCGGTTTACGCACTCGGTGAATTGTGATAGGCTCATATTACGTAAAAGTAACCAAAGACTCGAATTTGAGCGAGTGGCTAGGGGGCTCTTGGCGAACCCTTTGCGAGTAAAGCTGACTTCGGTGAGTTCCTCGTAAGAATCCCCGCCTTTAGGCGTGGGGAGTGTCAACCGCGAGTCTCCTCGACGAAACAATCCCGGGATGGGAATTTGAATCGTCAGCGGATTCGGCTTATTGATGTCGCCCAACATCAGGGCTACGAGCCGGTCCTGGTGGTCGGTGAACCGGCCTCCGGGATCAACGATAAACGGCGGGGGCTCTGACGGATTTTGCAACTCGCGGAGAAACGTGGATTCTATGTGCTGTTGATCGAATCTGGCGCTGATGACGAAAACCCTTAAATTAGGAATCCATACGCTGACATTTCGCACCCCTGGCGGTAAGGGTGTTGATGATGGGACCTGGGGGGTTTACCCGGACGGGATTTGGGTAAAACGACCGGAATTCATGCCGAGTAATAATAGAGCTTGGCGTTGGACGAGACTGAGGTCACTCCGATAGCGGTGAATCTCTCCCGTGGACTCGTGCCACTGAATGACTTGGATGGGATGAAGAATTTCCTTCAGCCGTTTGGTGGTCGGGGCGGGTTGTAACGCCCCATTGGGATAGGGCAGGGTGAAGCCGAGGCGGGCCTGATTCTGCCGCATGACCGCTTGCATACTCCGCCAGAGGAGCAGGGCTAGATAGACACAGTACACATAGGCGGTGATTTTCTTCGTGTCTTTCAAATAGAGCGGGACAATTTGGAGGGGGCCCTTCACCATCGCATGATCTTGTTCGTTGACGTATTGCCGTTTATAGGCGGTGAGGAGGTCCCGCGCCGACCGGCGCGGATCATTCGACACGAGAATAAACGTGCTGCGGCGAAACCGTTCCGCGGCGATCCGGTCTGCCCGGGGCGTCTCTGCCCGCGTCGCCTGCACTCGCCATTGGGGTCCTTCAGGGGTATCCTCTTCGAGGATGGTTCCCTCGATCGCCCACAAGCCTTGCGCCACCGCTTTGGTCGCCTGCCAGGTCTGCCACGCGTGTTGGGCATCATCGGCACAGGTGAAACGTTGCAGGCCCAGTGGGCGATCTGCTGATCCAACGCCTGGGCTTCTCGCACCGTCTGTGTCTCTTCCCAATGCTGGGCTTTGGCCGCTAAAGCCGACGAGTGGACGACCACGAGACGCTCCGCGGCGTCTCCGATGAGCCCGGGGCTTTCGCACACGCGATAGATTGTACGCCTGTCGCCCGAGACGGGCCGATCGACATCCCATTGCCCCGCCTTGCGCACGGTCTCTTTGGTCTGGCGTTCTAACCCGAATGTATTCGGCAGCCGAGACACGAACGCGATGTCGGCGGCGCAGCAATCCTCCACCGTCGCCTCGCTGACCATTTTCGAGTCGGCGACAAACAGCACCTGCGCCCGCAGCGCATCCGGCAGCGTCAGGCCCGCTTGTTGGAAGACCATGGCCGTCCACGTGGCAGCACTGGTGTTCCCGTCCATCACATCGACGCCCCATCCGATACGCCATGATTTTGGGAGGAGCCGCCTCTCGTGACGTCCGCGTGTTGGCGGTTGATGACATCTATCTGCGGAACGGAGATGAAGAAACCCATCGGGTCTTAATCATCGTGCGGGACACCACCAAAGTCGCCGTCCAACCCGTCGTCGAGTCCTTTCCGAGCGCCGCCCTTTTGAGAATTTTCAAGTCACCCGTGAGAGGATGAATCAACGGCATCCGCAAAAATTCCTTCCGCGCCGTGCCATCGTGGTCGGTGCACCAGGCGGATAAATTACCCGGTTGCCGCCGCCCTGCTTTGTGACAGCCGCAGGAAATGGCTGCCGCCGGGATGACGGTGTGGAAGGCGGCCTCTCTTCGGACGCAATGAGCCCTGCCACCAACTGTTCCAATTCGCCATGACTAATCAGGCCTTGGGCATAACGCTCGTGGACCACCTCTAACGGAGTGCGAAGATATAATCTCCGGGGCCGCTGCATATCAGACCTCTTTGCGACCTGCCATACCTGCTGCAAAAGCAGTAGGATCACCAGCATGCCAATGATCGAATCCATCTTGTTTCCGCCTCTCTATCGTTCGTATCTCCTACAGGCATCAGACAAAATCCCGGGGGCCGGCTAAACACCCCCAGCGGTGAACAGAACCACTCAGGTCTCCTGGGTGCCCTGGCCATGATTTCGCTGGTCCTCAGCGGAATCCTGAAGACCGGCCGTCGTCTCGGGGTTGTCTAACAGCGAAGGAGTCATGAGAAAGAAATCTTTGATTGGATATCCACGGTTCGCCATCAATGCTCCCCACATCGCGACCGCGAACGGGACGCAATAAGTCAGCACCGTTTTGGCTGTCAAAGCAAACGTGACCGGTCCTGTCCAATAGACGCTGCCATGGTTGATGAGCGCTAGCAAGGTGCCCACCACCAGGGCAGTCTTAACCGATTGCCGCACCAGCCGCGGATGGCGCACCGCGCATCGCTCGCAGTGCCAGGCACTACCCCGGGCAGTAGACAACCGGAACAATGCCCGGCCCCACAGAGGCGGGCGACCGCAGATGTCGCACACAGGTTGGTCCTGACCATCAGGCTTCATTCCACAGCTCCTTCCTGCCCCGTGCCACAGACCAACGGGGACAAGGTCTAATCACACGTGGGACCCGTCAGCTTCAATCCTTCGGCCATGGTTAAACATGGCGCCCGTGTGTCGTTTTGATCCTCGATAAACCACATTTTACGGCAAGTTGTGCCGCATCCACGGGCAGCACTGAGATTCTGACCCGCAACGCGGGCTTTGCTGCCGTCTCTTCGGTGACTCCCACGCTCTTAAACAAACGCGGTCCGTTGGCGCCTGAAGAATACCACCAAATTCCGGACCTGCCGCGGCAAGTGCGGAGATTATTCGGTTCACGCCCTCGTTGAGACCGTTGTTGCGCTATATCGTGGCCCATCACGAACGGTTCGACTTGGGCTATCCCCAGGGACTGGCTGCACATGCATCTCCCTGCCGGGGGCGCATGGTAGCGGACATGTTTGATGCGATGACGTCGCCCCAGCGCTGCCAGTCGAGCAGGCTTTGGCAGAATTGCGGCGTTTTCGTGACACACAATTCGATCCAGACCTTGCTGACCTCTTTTTGCAGGGCTGGGAGACCAGGATTTTATCCATACGATGGCGTTTAGCAGGACGAATCTTCCGCTCCTCCGCTGCCGCATTTGCGGTCCCATCATTGAACTTACAGAAAACGCCGTCAGACCCATCACAACAGTCCTGTTCAATGTCCGTCCAGCGGTGGGCTCTACCAGGCTGCTACATTGATAGCCGCTGGGTCATCGAACCGCTAACATGCACCCCAAGATGAGTCAGGTGAGTCTCTTCGAATGGAGGACGTCAAATGAAACTACTGCCTGTAGCGCTCCGAACAAGCGGTAATTCTTCGCATGATGGCCAGTGCCCCCCTAATGCTCTTCACCGCAAAGTCATGGACCAGACCGTCCCGAAAGTTTTTGCCGCGTTCCGTGTGCCCATTCCTTGGAAACACCGCCGGCCGGCAACTGGACATGCACTGCAAGCCGGCACTGGGATTCCCATGCCTATGCCCAATCTAGTCCATCCTCTGAGCTGGGTGTCGGCCTTGGCTCAGGCCATAGCAGCATGGCGCGGCCGGGCCCATGAACCGCCAAGCGGTGCCCGCCATCACCAGATCCCGCAGGGCAGTCGGGCGAATTTTTCGGAGCCATCTCTCTACCGTTGTCTGCAAAGGCCCTTCAGAGTGTGCCCTTAGCCCATTGTGGGGTCATACGCCAAAATGCTGTGGCCACCATCCTCCGCTGCTTGTGCTCGCAGGTTCTTCGCCAGTGACAAGTCTCCGGCCAATTGCTTGGGTCAATCCTTCTAATCCGTTTGCGCCGGAGGCGTTGCCGGATCCGGCCAGCCCCGGTAACCTATCAGGGGACCACGGCGTTGCGGCGCGGTGAGGGCATGCTCAACGTGCAAAATGGCCGTGATCAAGCCCAAATGCGTAAATGCCTGCGGAAAATTTCCCCAGAAGCGTCCCGTGACCGGATCGTATTCTTCGGCATAGAGCCCGTGGGGAGCCAGTGTCAGAAATCTGTCCAGCAACCGCTTGGCTTCCTGGGTCTCCCCGGCAAGGGCCAACGCGTCAATTAACCAAGTACTGCACAACAAGAACGCCCGTTCAGGTCCGGGTACCCCGTCATCCAGCTCACGGTACCGATATAAAAACAAGTGGTCGGAATCCCCTGCCACTGCTAGATGGCGGCGGACGGCGGCCACCGTGCTGCGCATGCGCGGGTCGAAGGGATCCACGAGGCCAAGTTGAGGAAGCAATAACATGCTGGCATCCCAGGCTGTACCGCCCAGAGTCTGTACAAAACTGCCCAGAGACGGATTGTATCCCTGGGTCAAGACGGTGTTGCGAATGGTCTGAGCCGTTTGGTGCCAGCGGTCCAGGGGTCCTGGCAAGTGCCAGCGCTGGGCCAACCGCACAGCACGGTCCAAAGCAACCCAACACTGGGCCTTACTATAAGTAAAATGCTTCCGCCCTCCTCGTGTTTCCCAAATACCCTCGTCGGGCTCCATCCACCGGGCTTGCGCCTCATTGGCCAATTCCGCTAAAAATGGCCATATCCCTGCCAACGTGTCACAGTCATCAGGATCCCGCTGAAAGTGCTGCCACGCAGCATCCAGCACCTCCCCGTACACATCCAGCTGCTGTTGAGATGCGGCCGCATTGCCGATCCGCACTGGGCGTGCCCCCTCATAGCCCGTCCACGTGGGATGCTCCCATTCAGCCACACTCCCTCCAGGCACCACCGGATGCAGCACACACCGGTCGATAGTGCAACAGTTCAGTACCCACCGAAAAAATGCGCGGCTTTCATCAGGGTGACCCAACCAGTCCAGGGCCATAAGAGTCATGCTGGCATCCCGCAGCCAGGTAAACCGGTAGTCCCAGTTGCGCTGACCTCCGGGATCTTCGGGCAACGAGGTAGTAGGGGCCGCTACAATCGCTCCAGTCGGCGCGAAGGTCAACAATTTCAAGGCCAGAGCGGAGCGGTCGATGGCGGCAGCATAGGCCCCGGTATACGCGCAGGCCCCACACCAGGTGTGCCAGAAGTCTATCGTCTCCTGAAGATCTCTATCCCGGCTGGCCAGCCACACCGCGGAATTGGCAGTGCCTGTGCCCAAGGCCCAATGCACTACAGTTCCTGCACAAAGCGTTACCGTACTCACGAGATCGTCTCCGTCCGGCATCAGCGGAAGATCCGACAAGACATACAGCACGGGATCCGACGGCCATCCCCACTGGCCGTCAGGTCTGGCCTCAGGAATTCCTGGCTGTCGCCCATATCCGGGCCGGGGAGCAATGCGCACCTGAAACATTACCGTTCCGGAGGTCACTTCCAGGCGACGATTAAGACGCTGGGAAGCCGGATAGGGAGACATCCAGTCAGTCATAATCCAGCGGCCCGATGTCCCCTGCCCGAAAGTATCCACCACATTAGTGCCCTCATGATATTGTTGAGAAATCTCAGTAGGTTCGGCGGCTTGCAGCTGGAAAGTTCCACCTTGCGAGGAATCCAAGAGACGGGCGAAGACGCTGGGACTATCGAACTGGGGCAGGCAAAGCCAATCCACACTGCCATCGGGAGCAATCAAAGCGGCTGTCCGCAGATCACCGATGACCAAATAGGACTCAATAGGCCAGTAATCAGGCCGCAGGATGGTATTTCCTGGTTCTCCCATGGCACTCGTTGTTGACATTCGCTGACTTCCTTTCGTTTTGTCGAACACAAAAAATTTTTCACACCAACACTTAGACAGTATGCCTTGCATCACCCCGAATGCATCCGCTCCAAGAGTTGGCCAGACCTGTTCCGCAAAGCACCCGGGCGTCGCACCTCTAAAAAATTGACTGCCCAAAGAGCCCACTGATTGAGCACATCCTGTGTGAATCACGAAGCCCCGCACATCATCGCCCCGATCAACCGTGCAGCCTAGGGTGCTTCCGCACGGTGGCGTTGACTCGTCAGCAGGGGCACAGAGCCCAATCCGCCGGCCCCATGTGGTGGCCGCGCACCGCCATCACCGCAAAGTCGGTTTTCCAAGGTTGCGCACAAACAGCCTCCCGGATGGTCCGCGCCGCGTCGGCCTGAATTCCTCGAAAATGCCTGCCCTGGGATTTTCGCGAATTAGGTGGCTAGTCCGAGTGCCAGGGATTTAGTGTTCTCGCCCGATTGCCCTGCCCATCACGCTAAGGCCGTGAGCCGACGGTCAATGTCCCTGAGCAGTCCCATTGTGCAATCGGGCCCCGACGCTTTAGTTTACCGGTTACACGAACAGATGAGCTATTTGCTGCCCCAACATATGCGCATACAGCGCACCTTCACGAAATGCTCCATGCTCCGTCACCATGCGCTTGCGGGCCGCGTGCCCAATTTGCTGGCGTAGGACGCGATCCGTCATCACCCGGTGTATCAGCGTGTCAAATTCGTCCGCATCACTGAACAGCCATCCCGTTTCGCCGTGCTGAATCAGCGCAGCATTGCCAGGAATTCGGGCCGCCACCACAGCCGCCCCGCACGCCATCGCTTCCATCAACACATTGGACATCCCTTCGACGGCCGACGTGTTCAACACCACAGTGGCATGGCAATAAAGCGACGGCATCATGTTCTGGGACACTTCCCCCCATAGCCTGACCCAGGGTCGAGTTGCTTGGCGGTCCATCACTAACTGCGCTTCCGCCAAATCCCACACGGTTCCCGCGATCCACAACTCCACAGCCAGTCCGCGTGAACGGACCCGGTCCACCAAATCAATGGCCCAATGGGTGCGTTTGGTCGTGCGGATACCGCCAGCGACCAAAATAACGGCTTGGGACGCGGCACCCCGGCCGGGCCGAAACATGGTGTCCTCTACCCCTGGGGTGATAATGTGAATTCGATCCGCCCAGTGCGGGACCCTTTCGAGCAATCGCTCGCGGCCTGTCTTTGTAAAGACAACGTGCGATCCCACTGACTCGAGACGGGTCAGCACGTTCGGATCCTGATTCAAGCCTTCCCACAGATCGGGGCCCGTCCAGACCACGACAAGCCGCTGCGGGTCGACCCCCGCCTGAAGCAATCGCTCACCCACCTGGACTGCATTCCATGCCAGGATGACATCCCCTAGAGGAAGAGGGTCTCCTTCCCGTATGAGAATAGTCTCCCACCCGAAGGTCGCCAATTGCGACGCTACCCGGGCGGCAGTGGTGGCATGACCGCCCGAGATGAGAGTGTGGCGCGGAATGATGCTGAGAATCGTGAGGGCTCCACTCATGAGAATTTGCCTTCTCTCTGACTTTTGAAACCGCGTCCGTTCCCCCGCCGGGCGTGTTGCTTGTCCCCCCCTGGCTCTGCTTCCCAACGCCGCGGCTATGGTTTCTTGTGAATTCTTGACGGGAAGAGCCTGAAGATTTTGTTTCCTAAATTGGAAGATTCCCAGTGTAATGGTTTTCCGCTTCTCAAATGTCCCGACCGCTATATGCCGCTGAATGCTCTTCAGTCCAAAGAATTTAATCCATCCGCCGAGG